>DASVSK010000134.1:0-10533 GCA_036388135.1 Pyrinomonadaceae bacterium
GCTTCTTCACCCCGGTGAATCGACCGGCCCGATAAGGCAAGGCTAAAGGGCGGCGGCGTCTTTCGTAAAAGTATCGCACCGGCAAGCTCCCGCCGCCCTGATGACTTAAACCCACGGGGAAGCTTTTTGGAGTGAGAGATGCGCGGCGCGCTCCTTCCGTCCTCAGCCCGCCCGAAATAGACGTCGGCCGTCCCGCCTTCGAGCGGCCCGGCGCGTATCGCGCGCATCGCGCCGCGGCACACACGCCGGCCGTCGATTTGTGCGCCGGGCAGACTCACGCCTACAGGCGTTTACCGGCGGGCGGCTAAGTCTTCCGCAGGCACCACGTCGACATCGAGCGCATGTTCTGCACGACCACCGTCTTGAGCGGTTCGAGCATCTCGCCGCCGAGTGATTCCGCGGCCGCCGTCAACATCTGCTCGTCGACGAGGAACCGGGCGCTCCCGTCCGGGAGACGATAGCGCCTCCCTTCAAGCAGCTCCGTCTGCCCCTCCAACCCGATGCCGGAGGCCAGCCGTGCGAAGAAGATGCCTCCGCGCCCGAGCACACGCCACATCTCCCGCACCATGGCCTGCCAGTGCCCCTCGTCTCTCGCGAAGTGCAGGACGGCGCTGCTGATGACGACGTCGAAGTCGGCGTCGGCGAACGACATCTTTTCGACGGGCTCCACGCGGAAGTTGTCGGCCGGGAGGTGCGGGGCGAGGGCGGAGGCCAGCGAGCGGACGTGTGCGACCGCCTCATCAGACCGGTCGACGCCGCAGACCGCGTACCCGCCCCGCAGGAAGTAGACGAGGTTGCGTCCCCCGCCGCAGCCTGCGTCGAGCACGCGCATCCCGGGCGTCAAACGGCCTTTGAGTAGCTGGTCGAAGAGGTAGATGTCGATGTCGCCGAACCACTCGCGCAGGTCGGCGTGTGTGAACGGGCCGGGCGGCGTGTTGGGCATGCGGGAGGGTATTGCGAGGCGGCGCGCCGTGTCAACGGTTTCGCGCCGCCCACGCCGCTTCAGTCTCGCCGGAACGTTCAACGGCGCGCCGACGCAAGGCCGTGTGCCGCCGCGGGCGTTATAATGTCGCCGACTGATTTTGATTCCCGTCACCCGGGGTGACGTCAGGGCAGGGAGACACATTTCATGAGCACGCCTATAAACACGCACGCGGCGCGGACGGCCCTCAACCGCGACCCGGAACTACGCCGTTGGGCCGAGCAGTGGTTGAAAGATAAGGAGCGGGCCGCGCGGCCGGAGATGACCGACGAGGAGTTCGAGAAGCACTGGATGTACGTCCGCCCCGAGACGATGCACGAGGGCGCTGTGGAGGCCGTAACCGCTTACATGCGTCAGCGTCAGTAGCCCGCCGAGATAATTGGCACCCTCGCCGGAAGTGGTCCGACGCGCCATTCTCAAAACGGCCGTGTAACGGCCCCGGTTTGTAAAGACGGAGAAGGGAAGGGCCCGCCCCGCGCATCAAGCGGGGCGGGCCCTTTTACATGGTGGCCCGGCTTTGTCGGACGGGGCGGTTTACGGGAGCGCCTCCACGATGATGTAGAAGCGGAACTTGCCGGTCGTCTCGATGCCGAGCACGAACTGGAGGTTGACCGCGGCGTTGTTGGCGAGCGGCGTGCCGAGCGTCACAGCGCCTGCCGAGAGCGTCGAGTTGTAGCCGCCGCCGCCGGGCTGGCCGGGCGGCGTCTCCAGCGTCGTCCCCCCTACCGTCACCGTGCAGGGCGGCGACGCCGGCGAGCACGTGCCGGGGTCGTTTATCGACGTCACGCTCACGGACGTCGAGGTGACGGCGCGCAGGTCTGCGTTGCCCGGCGTGTCGACGGGGAAGGTCGTCAGCTCGACGATGCGGAACCGCAGGCGTGTCACCGGCGAGCCCGTCGTGTTCGTCACCCTGCGGCGGATCGAGAGCGTGCCGTAGGTGGCGTTGTCGCCCGACGCGAAGTCGCGCGCACGGTTCGGCCCCACGCTCGACGGCACGGACGAGTCGAGCAACGCGGCCGAGACGCCCGACGTGTCGCGCCTGACGGGCGAAGACAGGTTCTCCGGCCCGGGAGCGCCGAGCCGTTGGCCCGCGCCGGCCGTCGTCCCGTTCGTGTCGGCAAAGAGGAGGTCGGCGGCGTTCTCGCCGGTGTCCTTCGTGTTGCCGGAGGTCGCGCAGCCGACGGCCGAGACGAAGTCGCACTGCCTGCGGAAGTAGCTGTGCTGCCCGAGCATGCTCTGGTTCGCGGCCGCCGGCGGGAGCGTCGCGCCCTCGCGCAGAAGGTCGCAGACCGCGCCCGTGTTGGAGCCGAAGCCCACGGCGTCGAGCCGCGTGGAGGTCGAGACGTTGGCGACGTCGGCCGTCGAGAAGAGCGCGACGTTGCCGTTCGAGGGGATGTCGGAGGACATCGTCAGGTCGCCGGCCGCCGCGCCCGTCCCGCCGTAGTTGGCGAGCGAGTAGGCGGTGCCGACCATCAGGTAGTGTCCGCGCGCCGGGATGACCGTCCCGTTCGGGATGGTGCCGACGAGCACGGGCGTCGCGTCGCAGCTCGCGCCCGTGGTGAAGACGCCGTAGCCGGCCGTGGCGTCCGAGGCGGCGACCGTCAGCGGCGTGTCGGTGTTGTTGTACAGCTCCACGAACTCGTCGTTCGGGTCGTTCGAGCCGCCGGGCCCGAAGGTGCGCAGCTCGCTGATGACGAGCGCGCCGGGCGTCGTCCCCTGCGTGATGGTGCCGGTGGCCTGCGCCACCTGGACGTTCCCCCCGGTCGCTCCCGAGAGGTTGAGCAGCAGCGTCTCGTCGGACTCGCCCGACGCGGCGTCGGCGCAGACGTCGACCGAGACGGTCTTGACCTGCTGGCCCGCGCTGAAGTTGAGCGTGCCGCTCGTCGTCTCGTAGTCGACCGCGCCGCCGCACGCGGCACCCCCGGTGGCCGGGGTCGCGCCGCCGTCGGCCGTCGCGTAGTTGACCGAGACGGAGTTGGTGGCCGGCGACGAGAGCGTCACCGTGAAGAGCAGCGGCGTCGTGCCCGCCGGGGGCTCCGAGACCCTGGCGGCGTTCGCGCGGGCGGTGATGGGGTTGACCGTGTAGACCTCGCCCGAAGTGAAGTTGCCGTTGCCGACGCCGGTTCCGCCCAGCAGGTCGCCGCCCGCGTCGGTTATCGTATCGTCGTCGACGACGTCGAGCCGCAGCGTGGCCCCGGCGGACGCGGGCGTGCCGGTGTTGACCGTCACGCCGTAGGTCGCGCCGGCCCCCGTCACGCCCGTGACGCTCGCGCCTGTGACGCCCGCGGTCGTCAACATGAAGTCGGCGGCGTCGACGCCGGTCACAGGCGAGTTAAAAGTGACGGTGTAGCCGACCGAAGAGTTCTGCACCGCCGGGTTCGCGCTCGCGCGCGCGACCGAAAGGACGGAGGTCCCCTGCCCGGGCGCGAAGAAGCCCCCGTAAAGGGTGAACGCGCCGCCGGTCGAAGCGCCCGCGGACGGCTGCCCGACCGCGCCCTCGACGCGCAGAGAGCCTTGCGTGCTCACGCCGCCGCCGCCCGCGACGGCCGACTGCGTGAGCTGCGGCGTGGTCTGGCCGCGCGCCGGCGCGAGGAGGAGCGACAGCAGGAGGAGGGTGATGAGACTGTGGCGCATGGCCCTCACTTGCCTTCCTTGCAGACCGACGCCTCGGGGTGGTCGAGACAGACCAGCTTCTTCAAGCCGTCGATCTGACCCTGCTGCTGCCTGACCTGCTGCTGGAGCCCGTCAATTCTGGCGTCGCGGTCTTTCAGCTCCTCGTTCAAGCCCTGGATGGCGGCGAGCGCCACGCCGTCGGGGTCGACGGTCGTGATGGTCTTGTCGCCTTCGCCGACCTTGAAGGCGGCGAAGAAGTCCTGCGCCATCGGGCCGATGTGGCGGACGGAGGCGTCCTGCGACTTGTAGTTCCAGGTCGAGATGGGGAGTTGGAGGACGCCGCGCAGGATGGCGCGCGTGTCGACGGCGGCGAAGTTGGCCTTCATGTTGCGGTCGGAGATCGAAGTCCACGAGCCGCCGCCGGGCGCGAGCGTCACGCCGGCCGAGAGGCCGCTGTCGGAGTAGAGCCAGTAGCCGCCGCTGGAGCGGAAGATGGTCTGGTTCTGCGCCGTCGGGGTGACGCTGCTGTCGCTGGAGCGGTCGGTCCAGACGAAGCTGCCGTAGGCGGTGTTGGTGTTCAGGAAGTGGCTCAGGCGGAGGCCGGTGCTGACGCCCGTGTTCGTGAAGAGCCAGTAGCCGCCGGTCGCGCGGACGTTGAAGCTGTGGTTGACCGACGCCTTGAACGACTCGTCGGTGGCGAAGTTGCCGTCGTCGAGGACGGAGCGGTCGGAGAAGACGAACGAGCCCTGCCGGGAGTTGGTGTGCGCGTAGTAGCCGAGGCCCACGGAGGCCGCGCCGGACGCGGTGACGTAGTGGCCCAGGGCCGTCGACCAACTGTTGGCGGCGACGACGTTCTGCCCGGCCGCGAAGCCGTAGTCGCCCGAGGCGCGGGCGTTGTGGCCGAAGGCGGTGGAGAAGTAGCCGATGTTGGCGTCGTCCCACTGCGTGCCGTCGACGTAGCCTCCGCGGATGGCTGCCTTGTACGGCAGCCACATGAAGCGGACGCCGGAGCCCTCGGCGGGGGCGGAGCCGATGTCGATGTCGCCTTGCGCGAAAACGCCGCCGGTGTTGTCGACCCGGAACCGCTCCTTGTCCCGCGCCTCCGGCGTGGCCCCGGTGTAGAACTTGTAAGTGCCGCTCGCCGACAGCGAGAGCAGGTCGGAGTGGCCGCTCGTGCCGAGGTTGTCGGTGCCCGCCAGTTTGACGTCGACGAGCGGGCGCGTGACGCCGGCGGCCTGTGTGGCCGCCTGCGTCGCCGACGGCAGCAGCTCGACGTCGCCGGAGACGCGGGACGTGTTGATGGCGGAGCCGCTCGCGTTGATGGCCGTGATGACGCTGTCGCCGGCCGACGCGCTGATGCCCGACGCCGTCGTTGCCGTCGTCGCCGTCGCGGCGTTGCCGCTCAGCGCGGCGGTGATCGTGCCGGCCGAGAAGTTGCCGGAGGAGTCGCGCCTGACGATGGCGTCGGCGGTGTTGCTGTTCGTCGCCGCGTTGGCCGCGGACGCGCCGCCGGCAACGCTCGCCGCGCTCTGCCCGCCGACCGAAGCGACCACGGTCGCTCCCTGCGTGCCGGTCACGTCGCCGCTCAGGCTGCCGCTGAAGTTCGCGGCGGTCGTGGCGGTCGTCGCCGACGTCGCTGACGTCGCGGTCGTCGCCGTGTCGGCCGCGCCCGCCGTGATGCTCCTGACGGCGTAAGGCGTGGAGGTGATGGGCTGGCGCGGGCTGAGGGTGGTGTAGGCCGGCGTGTTGGGGTCTGCGCTGTGCGGGCGCACGCTGATCTCAAGGAGGCGTGCGCCGCCGTTGAACGCCCCCGCGCCGAAGTCGAGCTGCACGGTAAAGAGGCCGTTCGTCACCTGCACGCCGGGGTTGTCGAGCGTGACGGTGTCGGGCGAGCCCTGCGGGTTGCCGTCGGCGTCGTAGAGCCTGAACTTCATGTCGTAAACGCCGCCGGCCGGCGTACTCCCGTCGGAGAGACGTCCCTGGTAGGTGAAGCTCGTGGTCTGGCCCAGCGCGGCGCTCGCGGTGAAGAGCAGACAGAGTATGGTTGACAGGGCTATGGCGGAAGATTCGGCAAGCTTCTGGCGCACGGGAGACTCCTTTAAGGGTGTTCGGGCCGTTAAGTCCTGATGCGGGTTAAACGTCTGTGAGACCTTACAGGGCGTTAGTGAGTGGGTTACGTTACCCGGAGCACGTGAAAGGGGTAACTGAATTAAGTTAACCTGAACGCGCGGAAGGGGTCAACTGAACTCAGGCACAATTAAGCGGCGGGCCGCGGTAAAATTTAAGGACGCCGGCGAGGAGTCGCAGACCTTATGAAGTGCTCGACGGAGCATTCTGTTATTTTATCTGTCTGACAGCGCCGCGGTCTTCGTGGGTCGGCGGACATCGTTAACGGAGGCAAGGTGAAGCATACGAACGCGAGAGCACGGTCGGGCGGCGGGCGCTCCGGTCTCGGGCGCGGGGTGGACGCGTGCCGTTAGTCGGGCGCGACATCCTGCCGTACCTGGCGTGGGTCATCGCCCTGCTGGCGACCGTGGGCAGCCTCTTCTTCAGCGAGGTGATGGGGCTGCCGCCGTGCGCCCTCTGCTGGTACCAGCGCATCGCCGTCTACCCGCTCGTCCTGATTATCGGCACCGGTATCATCACGCGGGACGGGCGGGTGAGGAGCTACGCGCTGCCGCTCTGCCTGGCGGGGCTGGCCGTCTCGGTCTACCACAACCTGCTCTATTACGGCGTCATCCCCGAAACCCTCGCCCCCTGCACGCAGGGCGTCTCGTGTACCGAGACTCAAATAGAGTGGCTCGGCTTCGTCACGATACCCCTGATGGGGCTGGCGTCGTTCGTCGCGTTGTCCTTGTGCCTGATCTTTTATAGACCGGAAACGGGAGGGAAGTAGGATGCGGAAAGAGGTCAAAATCCTGGCGCTGATCGGCGTGGTCGTCGTCGTCGCCGCCGTCCTCGGCGCGGGTTATTACAGGGACTCCGTCCAGCGCGAGCGTAAGTCGAGCCCGACGGCGGACGGCCCGCTCGTCCGCCCCGACAGCCCCGCGCTGGGCCCGGCCGACGCCCCCGTCACCGTGGTCGAATTCCTCGACCCGGAGTGCGAGTCGTGCGGCGCGTTCCACCCGACGCTGAAGAGGATTCTGAAGGACTACGACGGCAAGGTGAGGCTGGTCGTCAGGTACATGCCCTTCCACCCGAACTCGGCGCTGGCGGCGGCGTGGACGGAGGCGGCGGGCGAGCAGGGGAAGTACTGGGAGATGCAGGAGCTTCTGTTCCGGCGTCAGCCCGAGTGGGGGGAGATACACGGGCACGGCGGGCACGCCGCGCCGGCCGCGCGACGCGAGCCGCCCGCCGTCCTCTTCGAGAGGTACGCCTCGGAGCTGGGGCTCGACGTGGAGAGGCTGCGCGCCTCGGTCGCGCAGAACCGCTACGCCCCGAAGGTCGAGCGCGACAGGCGGGACGGGCAGAGCCTCGGCGTCACGAAGACGCCCACGTTCTTCGTCAACGGAAGGCAACTGGCGCGCTTCAGCCAGCAAGACCTGAGGGCCCTCATCGAGGAGGAGTTGAAGAGGTGAGAGACGGCGAGGCGTAAGCTCTGAACGGGCGGGAGAGGGCGGCCCCGGTTCTGCCGGCGGTCTTTATGGTTTGCGGGGGCTGGAGAAGGGGAGGGCGGCCTCCCCTTTTTCTTAAGACGTCGGCCCGCTCAGCCCAGCGCCTCGCACGACTGGTAAGCGCCCGTCGGGTCGATGGCCGACCGGCCCTGCTCGATGTGCCGGATGATGCCCTCCTTGTCCACCGTGAAGGTGGCGCGGGTGCCGTAGCCGCCCTCCTCGTCGAAGATGCCGTAGTCCCTCACGGCCTTGCGCTTGAAGTCGCTCAGCAGCGGGAAGGTGGCCCCGATGTCCTCCTTGAACCGCCTGTTGGCGGCGAAGCTGTCGACGCTAATCCCCAGAACCTGCGAGTTGCTCTTCTCGAATTTGGCGATATCAGCCTGATACGCCTTCATCTCCTTCGTTCAACCGCCGGTGAAGGCGAGCACGTAGAAGGCGAGCACCACGTTCTTCTTGCCGCGGAAGTCGCTGAGCCTGACTGTCTGCCCCTCGGTGTCGGTGAGCGCGAAGTCGGGCGCGCGGTCGCCGACCTTCAACTGCGTCTGCGGCGCTGTCGGCTGCTGGGACGCCGCGCCGGCCTGCCCGCCGCCCGCGGCGTTGGCGGCGTTGGCGACGTTGGCGCTCGCCCTGTCGCCCGCGGGCTGCTCGGACTTTTGACACGCCAGTCCGCACAGCGACAGCCCGACGACCAGCGGCGCTATGACAGAGCTTCTCTTCATTCCTATGCCCTCCTGTGTTACGGCGACGGATTCGTCCCGCCCGCCTCACCGCTCGCGCCACGGTCAGATAGCCAGTCCGGCGACGGCCCGTCACGAGCACGCGCGGTCAGCCCCGTGGTGTAAAATTATCAGAAACGTCCCCCGCGTTATACGTCAACGGGCCCGCGGATTCAACCGGGGCGATTCCGCACGTAGTCTCCCGGCCGAGGCGGCGGGGGCAAGACGTGATGACGGCATGGCGTGAAGAAGCCGCCCGCCCCGATGCTTTTTGCAACGCGCCGCCTGACGTGATACACCTTATACCCGAACAGAGCCGCAGGCCGTGGCACCACGGCAGATAGCCCTACATCTACGAACCGCGAGTCCGGTTCTCACAAGCCCCGTCAGCCCTTACTGACTTCGCACCGCCTCCAGTTGCCGGCAACCCGACAGTCGTCCGCCTGTCGCCTCATCGTGGACGACTCAAAGCAGCCGGCGCTGCTTCTTTTCTCACGCTTCACGGCTGGTTACCAAAGGATTGGGAACATGGAAAAAAGTAAAGTCTTACTCTTCGCAGTTTTGCTCGGCCTTCTAGTCTTCCCGCACGCCTCCGTGGCGCAGGGCAAGCGCGCGCCGGACTCGAATGAATCTTTCAAAAACCTGGCCGGGCCGCCCGACGAGATGCCGCTCATGCGTCTGCCCGCGGCGGCGTCGCTCGGGCTCCGCTCGAAAGCGGCGATGCTGCCCATCCGTCTGCGTCAGGACGCGGCGGGTAACGGCGTCTGGTCGTCGAACGTGCCAATCGATCACGCCGGCGAGTTCAAGTTGACGCTGCTCGCGCCGAACAGTCAGGACTGGCAGATTCAAGTCTCGGCGGGCGACGGGCCGTTGAACTTGCGCCACAGCGCGCTGGTCGAGCGCCAGCCGGGCGAAGTCAGGCTCGACGGGGTTAACTTCCCCGCCGAGGTCTTCACGCTCCGCGGCGGCAAGGCCGGGAACTGGAAGGTCGACGTCGTCGCGGCGGGCAGGAGAAGCAACGCCGCCGAGACCGCCGGTTTTCTGGTCGTCTCCGGCGACTCGCCCTACCGCCTCTACAGCTATCTGGACACGAACCGGACGCTCCTCGGCAAGCCGCTGGAGTTCGTCGCCTCGGTCTTCGACGAGCGGACGGAGGCCGGGTCGAGCCGACCGGAGGCGCTTCCCGGGAGCGTGACGCGCGCGGAGATCGAGATTCGCACGCCGGGCGGCAGGACCGAAACACTGACCCTGAACGGGGCGGACGACCGGCACTTCAAAGGGAGCTTCGTCCCGCGCGAGGCCGGACAATACACGGCGCAGGTGGTCGTGCGCGGCAAGGGCGCGGACGGCGGGCAGTACATCCGCACCGGCGAACACGTCTTCCATGTGCTCGCCGACAACGTCAGGCTCGGGACGCGCGGGGGCGCGGCCGTCGTCGACCCGACGCGCCTGCGCCTCAGTCTGCCCGCGTCCGGCCTGAGTGTCGGGCGCAAGGTCGTCGCGTACGCCGAAGTCTGGGGGCGCGACGTGGACGGCTTTGAGGCGCCGGTGGCGTGGGTGGGCGGCATGGCGCTCGCGAAGGAGAAGAAGAACGGCGTCGACGTCGACCTGATGCTCGACGCGCGCTGGCTGGCGCGGGCCGGGGCGGCGGGCTCTTACGAGCTGCGCAACGTGCGCCTGCAAGACCCCGACTACTTCGTGACGCTCGCCGAGTCGGCCGCCGCCATCCCGCTGGCGGTCGGCAACCTGCCGACGGCCGCGAGGGCTGCGGCGGCCGAGATCACGGAGGAGATGCGCAAGGGCAAAAAGCCCGAGGCGACGACGATGACGTTCGCGGCGGCCGACTTCACCACGCAGGCGTTGGGGGGCAAGTTGCTGCTGGTTCACGGGTATTGCACGAGCGGCAACCCCTTCCCGACTTCCCACTTCACCAACTACGCCGTCTTCAGTGACCCGAACCAGAGCCGCTCACACGACCAGTTCGCCAACCTGATTCGGAACTTCGGTTCGCAGTTCCCCTCGTTCGGGGTGGTCGCGCACAGTCAGGGCGGGGCCGCCTCGCTCCACCTCTACACCTACTACTGGAGCGGGTTCGATTACGCGACCGGCAACCGCCTCATCCAGTCGGTCGGCACGCCGTACCAGGGGACGGCGCTGGCGGGAAATCTGGCGGCGATAGCAGACGTCTTCGGCTCGGGTTGCGGGAGCAACTACGACCTCACGTACGGCGGCGCGGCCGCATGGCTGGCGGGGATTCCGAGCTGGGCGAGGGCGAGGGTGCATTACTCGACGACCTCGTTCACGGACGTCTGGTGGCGATACGATTATTGCAGCCTCGCCACCGACCTGTTCCTGGGCGACCCGGAAGACGGCGTGACGGAGAGGGCCTACGGCCAGCTCCCGGGCGCTAACAACCGCGGACACAAAACGGGCTGGTGTCACACGGGCAGCATGCGCGACCCGGCGCAAACTTCCGACTCGTCACGCAACGCCGACATGAACGCGAACGCGGCGCGTTAGTTTCGGCTTTCGTGGGGTGGAGAAGGGAAGGCCGCCCCGGGCGTAAAAACCGGGGCGGCCTTCCAACATAGAATGAGCCTGTACACTC
>DASVSK010000135.1:0-2763 GCA_036388135.1 Pyrinomonadaceae bacterium
AAATCCGGCGACACGACGAACCCTGACTCAAGGCCGAGCCGCGCGCGCTGGACGAACGTTTGCACGGCGCTGGCCGCTTCCTCTACGCGGCTGGCCTTTTGACAGAGACCGGCCTCGACGTCGAGCAGCAACAGTTCGCTCAGGTGGCCGGCCTCCGTGGCGAAGCCGCCCCACGGGAGCGCCACGCGGTTCATGCGCGTCAGGTAGTCCACCAGCGCCGCCCGCCCGCGCAGGCGCAGTCCGTCGTTGAGACGCCTGATCTCTTCATAGCGGCGCGGCTCGCCGTTTTCGACGCAGCCGTCGCGGTAGAAGCGTGTCAGGTTGTGATTGCCGGAGTCGGTCGAGCCGAAGGCGGTCTCCGGCACGGACGGGTCGTCCGAGGCCCACAGGTCCGGCCGCGCCTGTCGAATGTCTTTCGCGTAAAAATGCTTGTGGAGCGCGCGAAGGTATTTCTCCGACGCCAGGGCGCGCCCGGCCCAGCGGTCGTCTTCGAGGTCGGCGGACGTGACGGAGTGACCCGGGTGGTACTGCAACACCAGCGCGGCGCGCCGCACGTCTATCCCGAAGAAGCGCACCAGGTCGGCGGGGCTGTCCGTGTGCGATTCGGCGGATTCGTGAAACAGCAGCCACGGCGCTTGTCGCGGCGCGTCCCGGATTTCGCGGCGCATCGCGGTGTAGTCGAACAGGCGCACCCACCAGTCGAACATCGCCGCCGACCGCCGGGCGGAGGCGGCCCTGCGCTGATCCTGCGCCGCCGACGGCGGCTCGTAGTTGTCGAGGACGGGCAGGAAGTTAAGATTAAACTCGACCTTGTGCGTCACGAACCCGCCGCCGACGCCGCGGTAGTAAGACTGTCCGGCGAAGTTGGACGGGTGCGCGAGCATGTAGCCCAGCTCCGACTGCCCGTCGTCCGCAATCTTCTTCGCCGAGAGTCCGAAGCGCGTGACCAGCAGCATGGCCTTGACGGCGCGCTCGTAAGTGTCGCGGGCGTCGCGCACGGTGCCGGTGTAGCGCGCCGAAAGAAAGTCGCGCGCCGCCCCGGTCAGGCCGATGCCGTCGAGCAGCGTAGCGTCCTTGTGACGCAGGAACAGTTTGTCGTGCGGCACGGCCGACCAGACGGCGTCCGTGTCCGGGCCCGTGTACTTGAGCTGGAAGCCCGTGTGTTGCGGGCAGACGTCTTCCGGCCCGTCGAAGGCCGGGGGCTTGCGCTCAAACTCGATGCTCAGCTCGTAGAAACCCTCCTTCAGCGTGACGGGTCTGGCGCAGTCCGCGGGCGCTCCCTCGGCCGGCCAGTCGTGACTGAGCAGCACCCGGCTCTTCGGGCCGCGCGTCAGCCTGACGCGCCAGCGGTGCGACCCGTTCGCCTTCTCGAAGTCGGGCACTTCGCCCGCGGCGGTCGGCGCGCCGGCGCTGAAGTTGTACTCGCCGCCCTTCTCGATTAACAGGAGACCCCGCCAGCGCAGGGTGAACGGCTCGGCCCCGCCCAGCATCCCGCCAGCGACGTTCGTCATGGCGAACCCGTTGCGCACGGCGGCGAAGCGCAGTTGCCCTGGCGAGAGCGTGAGGCTCATCGACGGCAGGACGGTCGGGACGGGCGCGTTCCAGGCGTTCTCTTCCGGCCCGAAGGCGTCGAGTCCGCCGCGCACCTCGCGCCAGCGTAAGGTCTGCGAGGCGTCGAAGTATTCGGCCCGCATCCCCGTGCCGGTCAGACCCAGCAGCGCGGCGTAGGCCCCGCCGCCGGGGTGCGACCAGGTGACGGCCGGCGGCTGGCCGTTGTCGTTCTCCCAGGGCGTGACGGCCGGGTTCTCGCCGGCCCACAGGTGTTTCAACAACAGCCGGGCAAGCTCCGCCCCCTCCGGGTCGGCGACGCCGGTGGTGGCGGCCGTGTGTGCGGCCAGGTGCTCGGCGATGACTTGGCAGCGCAGGTGGAAGCGTTCAAACTCCGTCTGGAACCACGCCCAACGCTTCGCCTCGTCCGGCTCCTGGATGAGGCGCTCCTCGGCTTCGCCGAAGTTGTCGAAGAGCAGCGCGAAGTGCGCCACGTCCGCGCGCGGCAAGAAGTAGAGGTCCTGGACGGCCTGCCGCTCGGCCGCCGCGAGTTGGCGCATGGGGCCGAGCTTAGCCAGCACGTCCTCGTCGGCGAGCGGGAGTTGCGTCCAAAGCTCCTGCGCCGTCGCGTCGTAACGGAAAGGGCCGTCGGGCGGCGTGTTCCACATCCCGGCCGAGGTCGGCGGCGGCAGCGGCACCCTGTACTGCCGCTGGAGGGGGCTGACGGCGATGCCGCTCTCGGCCAGCGCCGTCGGGAAGAAGTGGTGCCCGAGCGAGAGCCAACTGTTGTTGCCGCCCGCGGGCGCAAAACCGAACTCGTCGCGGAGCGCCGTCTCCATCCGCGCCCACGTCCAGCGCCCGGCGCGCTCCGCGCTCACCTCCACGCCCAGAAGTTTTTTTCGCAGGGCGGAGAGCGAGTTCTCCTCGTCGTCGTCGGGCAGGCCGAGCGGGGAGTCTTTCGCCTCGTTGCCGGTCTGCAACGGGAAGGGGTCGTCGTGCTGGAGGTGTTCGCGGTTGGTGAAGAGGAACAGGATTTCGCCCACGCCGAAGTCAGAGGCGTAAATCTTCGACAGCACCTCGGCGAAGACCAGCGTGTGGGTCGGGCGCGCGTGCCAGGTGTCGGAGGGCGTGCCCGGGTCGAAGCCGGCCAGCGCCGAAAGGTCTCCGAGGTTGGAGAGAAGAAGCTTGACGAACTCCTGCCCGCGGCGGCGGCAG
>DASVSK010000136.1:0-3296 GCA_036388135.1 Pyrinomonadaceae bacterium
CAACTCGCTCTACGCGCTGCTCGGCGGCATCATCAGCGCCGGCTCGCAGACCTTCAACCCGACGGGCCCCACGAGCCCGCTCACGGCCACGTCGCTCAGGCAGTTCTACGCCTACGACATCTACGCCGGCTACGTGCAGGACCAGTGGCGCTTCAGCCCGACGCTGACCCTGAACCTCGGGGTGCGCTACGAGCTCTACACGCCGCTCAAGCTCCAGAACGGCATCGCGCTTGAGCCGATCATCCCGGCCGGCTCCGACGTGCGCCAGGCCCTGCTCGACCCGAACGGCGGCTACCAGGTCATCGGCGGCAACGCGGGCTGCGAGTTCTGCTTCTTCAAGGCGGACAAGAACAACTTCATGCCCGTCGCCAGCTTCGCCTGGGCCCCGCAGTTCAACAACGGCCTGGGCCGGCTCCTGACCGGCGGCGAGGGGCGCACCGTCATCCGCGGCGGCTACCGCGTCAGCTACGTGCCCGACCAGTTCCTGACCGCGGCCCGTAACGCCAACGCCGGCAACCAGGGTCTCGGCTCGACCGCCAACGCGGCGGTGGTCAACGGCTCGTCGGTGCTCAACCTGCGCCCCGACGCCGTGCCCGCCATCGCCCCCCCGGCGTCGCTCACGCTGCCGCGCACGTTCTCCCAGAACAACACGGCCGCCTTCAGCAACTTCGGCACGGTCTTCGCCGTCGACCCCGACGTCGAGACGGGCAAGCAGCACGAGTTCAGCCTCGGCCTCCAGCGCGAGTTCGGCAAGAACGCCATCGAGGTGCGCTACGTCGGCTCCGTCGCCAAGAACCTGCTCCGCGGTCTCGACTTCAACCAGGTCCAGCTCTTCAACAACGGCTTCTTCGACGACTTCCAGCGCGCGCAGGCCAACTTCAACCTGACCGGCAACGCCTTCTGCGTGACGGCGGGCTGCCAGGCGCTGACGGTCTTCGGCACGGCGACGACCTCGCCGCTGCGCGTCGGCACGGGCGGCCTCGCGCTGGCGACCTTCAACAACCAGCTCCTGGCCGGCACCCCCGGCGAGCTGGCCGCGAACTTCCTCGCCATCAACGCCGACTTCAACGCGAACCGCCCGGCCGGCTCGCAGCAGTTCCCGCTGCTCCCGAACCCGAACACGGGCGCGGTCGACCTGCTCTTCAACGGCGCGCGCAACTACTACAACTCGTTCCAGGCCGAGTTCCGCAGGCGCTTCACCGGCGGGCTCTCCTATCAGGTCAACTACACGTTCTCGAAGGACCTGACGGACGCCGTCGGCACCGCGCAGGCGCTCTTCGACCCGTATCTGGACCTGAACAACCCTGACCTGGAGTACTCGCGCGCGGACTTCGACCAGACCCACTCGTTCAACGTCAACACGATCTACGAGCTGCCGTTCGGCAGGGGCAAGCGCTTCCTCAACGAGGGCGGCGCGGTCGACAAGCTCATCGGCGGCTTCCGCCTGACCACTATCCTGCGCTACGGCAGCGGCCGCCCGATCACCATCGTCGACCCGCGCGGCACGCTGAACCGCGCCGCGCGCTCGACCCGCAACACCGCCAACTCGACGTTGTCGAAGGACGAGATCAAGAATCTGTTCGGCGACTTCACGCGCGACGGCGTGCGCTACTACATCAACCCCGACGTGCTGTTCATCACGCTCAACGCCGACGGGAGCACGACCAGCCAGGCCACCCGCGGCGTCGGCCAGCCGACCTTCGCCGGGCAGGCATTCTTCAACGTCGCGGCCGGACAGGTCGGCAACATGGAGCGCGCCATCGTCAACGGCCCGAACACCTTCAACATGGACGTCGGCCTTGCCAAGAGGATCAACTTCTCGGAGCGGACGTTCATCGAGCTTCGCGCCGAGGCGTTCAACGTGACGAACCGTAACAACTTCCTGCTGCCGCTGCTGATCGACATCAACAGCCAGACCTTCGGGCAGTTGTCGCCGTCACTCTCGACGCAGGGCCAGGGTCTCGAAAGCCCGCGCCGCTTGCAGTTCGCCATCCGGTTCGAGTTCTAAATTGCCTCGACCGGCGCGGTTCGCCCGCGCCGGAACGAAAGGGCGCCACCCCGCTCGTGGGTGGCGCCCTCTTTTTTTGTCCGCGTATAACTCGCCGTGTCGGACTGCCGCCGCAGACCCCGCGACGGCCGGTCGGGTACACGGCGCTCGTCGGCCGGCCTCCGGTCGCCCTCAGTTCGCTCTCAGTCGACTACCTCGACCGCGTCACCCGCCGATAAAACCCCTTCGACCAGAACCGCGCAGTAGACGCCCGCGGAGGCTTCGTGCGCCTGTGCAACTTTGCGCAGCACCTCGGGGTCGTGTTCGCCCGTGTCCGGGTCGAGCGAAATCATCTTGCAGCGCGGGTCCCGCTCAAGGACCCAGACCACCGCCCGCGGCCCGAGGCGCAGTCTACGCCCGACCAATTCGTCCTCGGCGAATCCGCGGCCCGACGTGAGGTCGATGTAGACGTTAGACCGGAAGCGCCGCTTATCAACCGGGGCCCCCAGCTCCTCACCGATCCGCCCGACGGTCTGCAAGCTGATGAGAGACACCGGGCGGCAGTCGGTCAGCGCGCGGTCGGAGCGCACCAGCGTGAGGTGATTTTCGCCGGGCAGTCCCTCGCCGAGCATCTCTATCAGCGCCGGGTCGTCGACGGCGACGGCCGCGCCAGAGGGCGTCAAGACGTCTACAATCAGGTCGTCCGGTTCGGCGTTAGCCGGCGTGACCCCCGGCGCGATGGCGGACGCTTCGGTCAAATTCGGGGGTTTCGCAGCCCTCTCCGGGTAACGAAACTTCGGGCGGTAGAGCAGCATACGCTGCTGTACGTTAGCGTTGAGGTAAGGAAACCCTCTCCGTGCGGCCGAGTTTCTGAAGGCGTAGCAGCGGTCGCCGTAGACGCCGGAGAATCCCAGAAACAATTCTTCCAACGGCTCGCCGCCCATACTTTTCACCGGGTAGCGCCATAAACTTTCGGTAGTTCCGACGGTCTTCACGTCGTCATCTCCACCCGCCCGCACGCGGCCGTGTCTACGGGCTCGGCCTCATTCGGGCGTCAGCGTCTCCCCGACAATAAAATCGACCACGTCCTCAAAACTCTCTGCTCGGGCGAAGACCGCGCGCTGGCGCGCCGCCCCGTTGCCACGCCCCAGGGTGGCGCGCACCAGCCCGCTGACTTCGTCCCACGCACGGTCTTCTTCGAGGGCGTCACGCAGCCGCGCGAGCAGGCGCTCGACCAGTTCGTGGGCCGCCACGGCCTGCCCCTGCTCCACGTCAATCAGGTCGGCATCCAGGCCGTAGCGGGCTGCGC
>DASVSK010000137.1:0-2178 GCA_036388135.1 Pyrinomonadaceae bacterium
CCGTCACCTCGGAGACGTCACGCACGTCGAGCCCGGCCTCGCGCAGGGCCTTCGCCGTGCCGCCCGTGCTGAGCAGCTCGACGCCGAACTCGCCGAGCGAGCGCGCGAAATCGACGAGTCCCGTCTTGTCCGAGACGCTCAAAAGCGCCCGGCGGATGTGCCTGAGTCCTTCGGGGTTCTGTTGGTTCATAAGTCCGCGGAAGATGTTTCGGCTGGAAGAGCAGAGGGCAGATTGTAGTTCAACCGGCGGCGTGTGTCATGCGGCGGTTCGTCAACGCTTCGGCTCGTACGCCTCGCGCAACTGGCGCACGCGGAGCTTGCGTTCGCGCGGCGCGGCCAGACGCACTTCGACGCGGCGGAGCCCTGTCTCCGCGCCCGCGGCGGCGGCGTGGTAGCCGAGGACGTACTGGCTCTGTAGGTCTTCGGCGATGGCGCGGAAGATTGGGCTGAGGTCGTGTTCGGCGCGCGGGTCGAGCGATGAGCGCGCGTCGCCGACGACGAAGAACCGGCCGCCGGTCTTCTCGGCCAGCTCGCGGAAGCCGCGCGCGGGCCGACGCGCGGCGAGGCGGCCGTCGCGCGGCTCGTAGAGCGGGACGTGTATCACGTAGAAGGAGACGCCGGCGGCGCGCGCCGCTTCGACGGCCGAGGCGAGCGGCGTGGCGCTCACCGTGTCCAGCCCGTCGCTGATGAGGACGGCGATGCGGCGCTCGGCCGGGTCGACGGCTTCGGAGTTGAATGCGCTGACGGCGGCGTGCGCCGCGTCGAAGATGGCTGTGCGGCGGTCGGGGAGCGGCGCGATGCGGAAGGCCGCGCGCGCGGCGCGGAGGTCTCTGGTGAAGGGGAGAGCGGGCTCGGGGCGCTCGCGGAACTGCACCACGGCGACGCGCGAGCGCTCGCCGAAACGCGAGAAGAGCGCGAGCGCCGTCTCGCTCTGCTGCGTGACTATCTCGCGGGTGCTCCCCGACGCGTCCAGTAGAAAGAGGAGCGCGACGCGCTCGGCGCCCGCGGCGAAGTGAACCGTCTCGACGGGGCGGCCGTTGTCGCGTACCTGAAAATCCTGTCGTGTGAGGCCGTGGACGCGGCGGCCACGCCCGTCGGTGACGTAGACCGGGACGACGACCAGGTCTGTGCGGACGCGGACGACCTCCTCGTCGTCGGGGGGCGCTGTCGGCGTCTCCTGCGCGGCGGCGTCAGATCGGCAGACTAGAAGTTGGAGGGCGAAGGCGAGTGCGGCGAGGATGACTGTGCGGCGTCGGCTGGTCGCGCGGGGCGGCCGAGCCGCGGCCGGGATTTGAAGGCTCATCCCGCCGTCTAGAACAGGAAGCGCCCGAGGAAGAGTATGCCGATGATGAAGACCAGTAGTGTGATGATGATCTTGATGGTAGACACAGCCGAGTCCTCCGTGTATAAGCGTCCGCGCCTTGTTCAGGGCTGACATTCTATCGGCGCGCCGAGTGTCGTGTCAACGTTCGACGCCCTGTTAAAACCGGCTCCACTTGTCCATTTCCTTAACAAATACGCAAAAAATTGGATGCGGGTTCTGACCTTCGCGCCGCCCCGGCCGGGCAAAGGAGAGGCGCTTTCGCTTCATCAAAACCGGCGGCGGTGCTATAGTTCGTTCACCGAATTCTTCCGCGGGTAAGGTCACAAGAACTTGGGCGAAGGCTTGGGCAGACGAGGGCAGAGATTCATGCGGTCGCGCGCGGCGGCGGGCTTGCTGCTGCTCGTCGTGACGGCGCACGCCTTCGTCGCCAGCGCGACGCACTTCCACCGCGGGGCCGTCTCCGGCGCGCAGTCCTCGCTCGCCGCCCTTCACGGCAGCGGGCAGGACGGGCAGAGCGTCCCGCTGGCCGGGGACGACGCGCAGTGTCTTCTGTGCAGGCTCCAGCGCAGCTTCGTCTCCGACCTCCAAAGCGCGACGCCCGCGGTCGAGCCGCCGCCGACCGACGCGCTCGACTACGCCGCGCTCCGCAACGTCTCCGCACGCGCCTCGCGCTCGCTGCTGCCCCCGGGCCGCGCGCCGCCCTCCGCTTAACCCCGATTCCAACTCAAAACAGTATTCGGCGTGCGCCGCCGGCGCGCCCCGATTCGCGTGACGGTCGCGCCCGGACGGCGCGTCGTCCCTGCGGACGGGCGCGCGGAAGTTGATTCCGTGCGGCGCGTGCGAGGAGAGCCGGA
>DASVSK010000138.1:0-4108 GCA_036388135.1 Pyrinomonadaceae bacterium
TGTCTACTGTCTACTGTCTACTTCCCGCCGCCCTTCACTGCGCTCCGAGCTTCTTCTTCTCGGCGAGCGCCTCCTGGTGGAAGCGGTCGGAGGGCTGGCTGGCGGCGATGACGGCGTCGAACTCGCGCAGCGCCTCGTCGCGCCGTTCGAGGTGCGCGAGGATGCGGCCGCTGGAGAGGCGCGCCCGCATGACGATTGTGCGGTCGGTGTCGGGCGTGGCGAAGAGGAGCGCTTGCCGGAAGTGGCCGAGCGCGGCGTTGAGGCGCTCGGCCTGGAGCGCCTCGTCGATGGCCTCCTGCGCCGAGAGGCTCGCGGCCTGACCCATCGTGAAGTAGACGAGCGGCTCCTCGCGGTACTCGCCCTTGAGCGCGGCGAGGCGCGACTCGGCCTCCCCGTAGTTGCGCACGCGCAGCAGCTCGCCCACGTCGCCCAGACTCTTCAGCAGCGCCGCGCGCCGCGCGTCCGCCGGCGGGCCCTCGGGCTGTCCCTTGGCGCGCGCCTCGGCGGCGAGGCGGCGCGACTCGCGCACGCGCGCGACCGCGTCGGCGTACTCGGCCGGGCGCTTCAGCTCGCGCGCCAGGTCGAAGGCCGCGACCATGTCGGGGATGAAGTTCGCCACGTCGAAGCCCCCGCCCTCGACGCCGCGCAACTGCTCGGCGAAGTGGAAGGAGAGCACCGCGCCGCGCTCGTAAGCCTCGGCCAGCTCGGCGGCCGAGGCGTCGGCGAACGCCGCCTGCCGCTCCCTGGAGTCTTTGAGCGCGGCGTCCTTCGACGCCTGGTCGGCCGCGGCTTGAAGCCTCCGGCTCGTCTCAAGCTGGAGCGCGCGCAGCCGCGCCGTCTCGTCCATGCGCACGTCGGCCGCCGCGACCAGCGAGCGCGCGACGACGAGGAAGACGTCCGGGCCGAAGTCTCGCCCCTTGCGCGCCTGCTCGGCGTCGAGGAGCTGCTTGATCTCGGCGCGGCGGGCGGCGACCTCGCGGCTGAAGCGCGCGACCAGCGGGTCGACGATGAACTGCACGTAGGCGCGCCGCATCTCGGAGAGGCGCGGGTCCGTGTCGGCGGGCACGATGGCGTAGTAGTCGTCGCCGACGGCGCGGAAGTTGGTCGCGCCGGGCGCGGCCAGCAGGTCGGGCACGACGCGGAAGTGCCGCTCGCGCTCGCGCACGACCGAGACCTTCCGCTCGTCCTTCTTCTTCTTCGACGCCTGCGCCGCCGGGTCAGGGACGGTGACGCGCTCGTTGATGAGGGTCTCGGGGCGCGTGTTGAGGTAGGCGAGGACGCCGCGCGCCATGTCGAGCGTCGGGGCGCGCAGCCTGTCGCCCGCCGCGCGGTGCATCGAGACGTAGTCGGGGAGCCGCGCGTCGAGCCCCGACTGCCGGTAGAACTCGCGCAGCAGCGGGACGAAGTCGAGCACGTCGAGCACGCCGCCGGGCAGGTCGTCCGAGCGCGCCGGCGCGTCGAAGGCGGGCGGCGGCCCGAGCGTGTAGGCGAGCGAGACGTAGCGCGCCGCCTGCTCGGCGGCCGTCACGCCCGCGCCCTTCAGGGCGTTGCGCGTGTAGAAGTCCTGCATGCGCCTGCGCAGCGCCGGGTCGAGCCCGGCCTGGTCTTTGCGCACCAGCTCGCGGAAGACCGAGGGGCGCTCGCCCGACGGCGTCGGGTCCCAGCCCGCGGCGTCGAGCGCGGACATCAACGCGATGAGCCGCGTGTCGGGCGCGATCTCGATGCCGAAGTCGCCGAGGCCGAGCGTCGCGGGCGGCGCGGGGCGCTGCTGCGGCACGGTCGGCGTCGGGGACGGCGCGGGCCTCTGCCCCTGCGCGCCCGCCTGCCTCTGGCTCGACTGCGGGGTGGACTGCTGCGGCCGCGCCGCGGCCGCCTGCGCGCACAGGAGCGTGGCGAGGACAAGGGTCAAAAACTTCTTCATCGCTAACCTTCTGAGAGTAGTAGGTAGACCGTAGACCGTAGACAGTAGTCAGTAGTCAGTAGAAAAATCTTCGCAGTCGAGTCGCCAGGGTGTCAGTGTCGACGTGCTCCAAGCTGAGCCTACTGACTACTGGCTACTGCCTACTGGCTACTGACTTTAGATTCCGGATTTCCTGCGTTGGTTGGCGCGCAGAAGTTTCAGGGTAACAGGGTAGGCGGCCAGCGAACAAACGACGGAAAGCACCATCCCGCCGACGGTGAAAGGCAGGAGCACCACCCAGAACTGCGCGAACAGCTCGCGCCAGTAGGAGGCGGTCAGCAGGTGCGGGTCGCGCAGGAGTTCGAGCCCGGCGGGCGGGAGCGAGAGCGGCCTCCCCGTCAGGAACGCGCCGACGGCGTAGGACGCCAGGATGATGGGGACGAGGGTCAGGAAGGGGTTGTTGATGAACGTCCCCGTGTAGATGGCGACCTTGTTGAAGCGGAAGGCGAAGGCCAGCACCGTCGCCATGATGGTGTGGAGGCCGAGGAAGGGCGAGAAGGCGATGAAGACGCCGGCCGAGAAGGCGAGCGCCGTCCGCTCCGGCGGGTCGTCGAGCGCGAGCAGGCGGCGTAAGGCGGCTCGGAGCATTGCTGGTGAATGGCGGATGGTAAACAGTGGATGGTGAACGGCGGCCGAGCGACACCCGACTTGAGCGACTGCGGCGCAGGTCGGGCGGCGCGCGAGCGGCTATTCACCATCCACCGTTCACCGTTCACCGTTCACTACTTGAAGCTGTTGAGCGCCTCGGGCTCGGTGGGGTAGGTGTCGAAGACGGTCAGGAGCTTGGTGATGACGAGCAGCTCCTTGATCTTCTCGCCGAGGCCGAGCATCTTGAGCTGCCCCTGCTCGCGGCTGATGGTCGTGTGGCTGGAGACCAGCTCGCCGATGCCGCTCGAATCCATGTAGCTGACGCCCGACAGGTTGAGGAGGACTTTCTTCTTGCCCTCCTGGACGAGGCGGCGGACGGCGCTGCGCAGAGCGACGTTGCCCTCGCCGATGGTGATCTTACCTTCGAGGTCGAGGATCGTCACGTCCCCTGCCTGACGCTCGCGGATGTTCAGTTCAGCCATTGCGGGAAATTCTCCTTGAATCAAGTGGACAGTAGTCAGTAGTCGGTAGACAGTAGAAGAACCGCTTTCTGCCGGCAGTCAGGATGACATCGTCAATGGCCGCAGCGCGGGGCGCCTAGTGACTACTGACTACTGACTACTGTCTACTTCCTTTTCGTCATTCGCACCAGCATGCCGCCGCCGGGCGGGTGCTCCCAGCCGACCTCGTCCATGAAGGTGCGCATGAAGAGGATACCACGCCCCGACGCCTTGAGGATGTTCTCCTCGGCCGTCGGGTCGGGGAGGTGTGACGGGTCGAAGCCCGCGCCGCGGTCGCGCACGGTGATCGTCAGGCCGGTGTCGGTGCCCGCCAGGCCGACCTCCACCGCGACCGACTCGTCCTGCCGGTTGCCGTGGAGCACGGCGTTGGTCACGGCCTCGCGCACGGCCAGGTCGATGCCGAACAGCGCGTCCTCGGCGAAGCCCAGCCGGCGCGCGGCATCCATGACGGCGGCCGCCGCCTCGCCGATGGCCTCGATGCGGCTCGGCAGCTTGAGTTCGACGGTCTCTTCGGTCACTGCCTCAAAAAAGGTCGGGCGCGCGGGACACCGCCGCGAACTGCGGCGCGCGGGCGCGGCCGAAATCACACGCTGGAAAGCTCTACAGGAAGCCTGCACGGTTTAACACGCCCGCCGCACGCCTGTCAAGAAAGGCGGTAGACAGTAGTCAGTAGTCAGTAGGCTCCGCCCTGCGGGCGCGGCCGTCGGTGAAGCTCAGACGCCCTGACGAAGAAGAATTCCTACTGACTACTGTCTACTGACTACTGTCTACTGCTTTGATAACATCGGCCGCATGCGTATCGAACCTGCAAGGCTTCTGCGCGGCCGTCTGCGCGTGCCGGGCGACAAGTCGGTCTCGCACCGCGCGGCGATGCTGGCGTCGCTCGCCGCGGGGCGCACACGCATCGACAACTTCTCTTCGAGCGCCGACTGCGCCTCGACGCTCGGGGCGCTGCGCGGGCTCGGCGTGCGCGTCGAGAGGGAGGGCAGCGTCGTCTTCGTCGAGGGCGCGGGCGGGGAGGACGGCGCGGCGCGCTTTC
>DASVSK010000139.1:0-1882 GCA_036388135.1 Pyrinomonadaceae bacterium
CGGGCGGCGGAACTCCTGCACCTGTAACGTGTGCGAGTGCTGCCGGTCCGCCGACGCGACCGCCCCCCCGCCCTCCGCCTGAAACTGCACGTGAGCGCCGCCGAGGTTCATCGTAGCGGGGAGCTTGAACTTCGTGTCGAAGCCGCCGAGCGCGTTCAGCCGCGCCGAGCCCTTCAGCACCTCGTTGCCGCGCGAGTCGCGCAGCGTGTAGGAGACCGCGTCGGCCGCGCCCGCCAGCGCGCCCACGTCGCCCGCCTTACCCCCGCCGACGCGACGGAGCCAGCCCTTGAGGCTCACCTCCTCGCCCGGCCGGTACATCTTCCGGTCGTCGAAGACGAACCAGCGCAGCGAGTCGGCCGCGGCGCGCAGCACCCAGTTCGACTCGCGGTACGACCAGTCGCTCCACTCGGGCAGGAAGGCCGTGTCGTCGCCGCGCCGCGCCAGCAGCATCCCCGTCGCGGCCTCCGACTTCTGCCGTGACAGCGGAAGACGCGCGAGCCCTTCGCGCCCGCTCGTCGCGCGCTGGCCCGAGGGCAGCAGCGTCATCTCGACGCCTTCGAGCGGGCGGCCGTCGGCGAGCGCCGTGGCCCAGCCGACCAGCTCCTCGCGGTCGGCGAAGGCGTCGAGCCCGATGCCGGTGACCTGCACCCAGGTGCGCAGCACCTCGCGCTCGCGCGACTTCGGCTCGGACGCGCGCGACACGGGCTCGACGACGACGAAGACGTTGCCGCGCCCGCCCTTGAGCGCCGCCGAGAGGTCGAGCCGCGTCTCGGCCATCTCGTCCGGCTGCGCCTTCACCGCGACCGTCTTCGTCGAGACGCGCGTGCCCGGCGGGCCGGCGGGCTTCTTCAGCTCCTCCTCGTAGTAGCCCGCGGCCGTGCGCATGTGCGCGCCGAAGCGCTCGTAGTCCCGCGGCTCGACCGCGTAGAGACTCACCTTGAGCGCCGGGTAGTTGACGCTGAAGACCGAGAGGTGCGACCCGCCCGCCGGGTCGAGCACGACGAAGCTGCCGCCCGCCGTGAAGAGGCCGGGCGGCGCGGGGCCGACGTTGAAGCTGACCGTGACCGGCTTGCCGAGCGTCTGCCCGAACAGGTCGCGCAGGCCGGGGTCGAGCGTCACCCTGTAGGTCGTGCGTCCGCGCTTCGAGCCGTAGATGTTG
Source organism: Pyrinomonadaceae bacterium (assembly GCA_036388135.1). GTDB lineage: Bacteria > Acidobacteriota > Blastocatellia > Pyrinomonadales > Pyrinomonadaceae > QHXN01. Next base: position 1,160 of record DASVSK010000139.1, read on the forward strand.
AGGGTCGTCCCGTAAGCGCTGACGGTGACGCCGGGCACCTCGGGCTCTATCCTCACCCGCGAGGCGTCGAAGGCTTCGAGGTCGAGCGGGTTGTTGAACTCGACGAGCCAGTGGTCGGAGGGCGAGCAGCTCTTGTTCCAGCCGCAGGAGTGCGTCGTCACGCGGAAAGGCCCGTAGGTGCGGAAAGAGAAGCTCTGCGGCGCGGCGGTCGTCCGCGGCCCCTCGGCCGAGGGCGTGCCCGGGCCGACCGTGACCGTGACGGGCGCGTCGGCCGGCATCTCCCCGGCCGCGCGCACGGCGACCCAGCGCCCCTTCGTCGCCGCCTTGACCAGCCGGCTCACATTTTTGTCGGCCGCAATCTCTTCATCCTTCGCCAGCCTGACCGCGGCCGGGGCCGACCCCGCTGATACCTTCAACGTCCGCAGCACCGCCTCGGGCTCGACCCTCTGGTCGAACTCCATGAAGATGACCGCGTCGCGCCGCGCGTTGACGGCCTCCGGGAACTTGGCCGTCAGCTTCGGCGCGGGCGTCGCGAACTTCCAGACGACCGGGGCCAGCGCCGCCGCGCCGCCCGCGCCCGGCCGCGCCGGCACCGCGACCTCGAACTCGGTCGCCATCGGCAGACGCCCCTCGGCCGGGTCGAAGATGAGCGTCTTCGTCCCCAGCCAGCGCCAGCGCCCCGCGGGCTGCGGCGACAGGCGCGCCGGGACGCTCTGCGCGGCC
>DASVSK010000140.1:0-2196 GCA_036388135.1 Pyrinomonadaceae bacterium
GGCGCTCGCGCAGCGGCGGCAGGTTTATCTGGAAGCTGTTGATGCGGTAGAGGAGGTCGGCGCGGAAGCGGCCGTCGCCCGTCACCTCGTTAACGTCGCGGTTGGTGGCGGCGATGATGCGGACGTTGACCTGGACTTTGCGCACCGCGCCGACGCGGTAGAACGAGTTGGTCTCGATGGCGCGCAGCAGCTTCGACTGCAAAGGGGCCGGCAGCTCCGTCACCTCGTCGAGGAAGATGGTGCCGTTGTCGGCCAGCTCCCACAGCCCCAGCTTGCGACCCTTCGCGCCCGAGAACGCGCCCGCCTCGTAGCCGAACAGCTCCGACTCCAGCAGGGACTCCTGGAACGCCGCGCAGTTCAGGTCGATGAACGAGCCCTCGCTGCGGAGGCTCAGGCGGTGGATGGCGTTGGCGACCAGCTCCTTGCCCGTCCCCGACTCGCCCGTGATGAGCACCGAGGCGTCCGACGGCGCGACGCGGTCGACGAGCCGCATCACCTCGCGCATCGAGTCGGAGACGGAGACGATCTCGGGCATCGCCGACCGCCGCTCGACCAGCGTGCGCAGCCGCGCGTTGTCCACCCGCAGCCGCCTCTTCTCGGCCGCCTGTTTGACGAGCGCGTCAAGCTCCGCGATGCGGTAGGGCTTCGAGAGGTAGTCGTATGCGCCGAGCTTCATCGCCTCGATGGCCGTCTCGACCGTGGCGTGCCCCGTCAGCATGATGACCTCGGGCGGGTTCGGCCGCTGGTGGACGCGGCGCAGCAGCTCCATGCCGTCCATGATCGGCATCGAGATGTCGGAGAGCAGCACGTCGACGTTGCTCTCTTCGAGGAGCTTGAGGGCGGCCTCGCCGTCGGGCGCGACGCGCACGTCGTGGCCGATGCGCTGGAGTTCCTTCTGGAGGACGAGGCGGAGGTTGACCTCGTCCTCGGCGACCAGTATGCGCGCGGGCTGTCGGTTCTCGCTCAACAGGGTAGGTCTCCGTCCGGATTTTTAGACGCGGGCAGCCAGATGCGGAAAGTGCTGCCGCGCCCCACGGCCGACTCCACGCCGATGCGACCGCCGTGTTCGGTAACAATACCATAACAGACCGCGAGTCCGAGACCTGTGCCGCGCCCCACCTCCTTGGTGGTGAAGAAGGGGTCGAAAATCCTCTCGCGTATCTCGGCGGCGATGCCCTGCCCCGTGTCGCCCACCTCGATGACGACTGACTCGCCCTCTTCTTCGGCCTCGCGCAGCGTGCGCAGGGTGAGCGTGCCGCCCGACGGCATGGCGTCGATGGCGTTCTCGGCGAGGATGATGACGGCCTGCTGGAGCTGCCCCATGTCGCCCGAGACGAGCGGGAGGCTCTCTTCGAGCCCGACCTCGATCCTGATGGCCGCGCCGCGCTTCTGGTGCGCGAGCAGGCGCGCGGCCGACTCGACGACTTCCGAGACGTTGACCGGCGCGGGCTCGACGGCGCGCGCGCGGCTGAAGTCGAGCAGCCCGTTCGTGATCTGCTTGCAGCGGAAAGCCTCGCCGCGGATGAGCTGTAAATATTCGCGCAGGTCTTCGACGTCCGCCCCCGCGCCGTAGACGCCCTCGTCGACGCGCGACTCAAGGGCCTCGGCGCAGGCCGCGATGGTGGCGAGCGGGTTGTTGATCTCGTGGACGACGCCCGCGGCGAGGCGGCCGACGGCCGCGAGCCGCTCGGTGCGCGCGACCGCGCGGTTGGCCTGCACGCGCGCCGTGATGTCTTCGCCCATCGTGATGACGTGCGAGACCTCCGCGCCGTCGATTCGCATCGGCACCTTGCTGACGAGCCAGTGGCGGGTCGAGCCGTCGCGCGCGCGCGACTCCTGCTCGATGTGCTGAATCTCGCCGCTCCCGAAGGCGCGCTCGAACTCGCGCTGCATGACTTCGCGCGGCTGCCGCTTCAGGACCTCGAAGATGTTGCGGCCCAGCACGTCGCGGCGCGGGATGCCCTGCCCGCCCAGCTCGCGGTTGCGGTTCCAGGCGACGACGCGGTAGTCGCGGTCGACCGCGTAGAGCGAGACGGGCAGGGAGTCGATGATGGCCTCTGTGAAGCGGCGCTGGCTTTCGGCCTCGGCCGTGCGCCGCTCGACCTCGCGCGCGAGGTGGACGGAGGCCGAGCGCGCGGCCTCGTAGAGCGTCGAGATGCGCGCGGCGAGCGCGGCCTGCTGCGCGGCGGCCTCGAC
>DASVSK010000141.1:0-2471 GCA_036388135.1 Pyrinomonadaceae bacterium
CGATGACGCCCGCCAGCACGTCGCCCGAGCCCGAGGTGGCGAGCCCCACGCTCCCCGCGCGGTTGACGTAGGCTTGGCCGTCGGGCGAGACGATGAAAGTCTCGCGCCCCTTGAGCACGACCACCGCGCGGAACTCCTCCGCGGCGCGGCGCGCGGCCGCGAGCCGGTCGCGGCCGCCGCCCGCCGACTTCGCGCCGTAGATTTTTTCAAGCTCGTCCGCGTTCGGCGTGACGACGGCGCGGCCGCCGAGCGCGTGCAGGAGCTTGCGCCCGCCGCCGAGACAGGCGACCGCCCCCGCGTCGACCACGACCGGCACCTCGCGGCACATGCCGAGCGTCGCCTCGACGAAGCGCGCGACCGACTCGTCCTCGATCATCCCCGGCCCGATGCAGACGCACTGGGCTTTCGGCAGGTGTTCTTCGAGCTTCTCCCGCGCGGCCTTCGACAACTTCCCCGCGCGCGTCTCCGGCAGCGCGAAGACGCGCGCCTCCGGGAGCGCCGAGGCTATCAGCGCGGCGTTGGACGCGCCCGTCGCCACCTGCAACTTGCCCGCGCCAGCGCGCAGCGCCGCCGTGCCCGCGAGCACGACCGCGCCCGGCGTCTCGGGCCCGCCGCCGACGACCAGCACGCGCCCGCGCTCCTCCTTGTCGCCGCCCTCCTCGGGCATCGGCAGGGGGATGCGGCGCAGGACTTCCGCGTTGACGAGGGTCGGTTCTCTGTTCATCGTGTCGGGACTCCGCGGGCCGGGCGCGGCTCAGCCCTCCGCGACTTCGTTGTTGCGGCGCGCCGCCCACTCGGTCAGGGTCGTGAGGACGGAGGGCGCGAGCGCCGACTCGCTCTCCTTCCCCTTCGCGCGCCTGCGGCCGATGCCGCCGGGGCCGGGCAGCAGCCGGTTGACGACGCCGAGCAGGTCGGCGGTCGCTTCGGGGAAGAGCGCGCGGAACTTGACGGCCGCCTGCGCCTGCGTCGTGATGACCAGCTCGGCGCGGCCGCGGCGGCACGCGTCGATTATCTGCGAGGCGGCGCGCTCGGCGTTGATGGACGAGACGGGGAGCGAGTCGCTGATGGCGAACCACGCGTACTCGGCGCGGTGCTGCCCCTTGAAGGTCGCGTTGCGCGGGCTCCCGGTGCGCATCAGGCCGGGGAAGACCGACGTGACGACGACGCCGTCCTTCGACAGCTCGGCGCGCAGCCCGTCGGAGAGTCCGGCGAGCGCGAACTTGCTCGCGCTGTAGGGGACGAGGTGCGGGACGCCAAGCTTTCCTCCGATGGACGAGACGTTGACGACGCGCCCCTCGCCGCGCGCGCGCATCTGCGGCAGCACGGCCAGCGTCGCGTAGAGCGGCCCCCAGAAGTGGACGGCCATCGCCTGCTCGAAGTCTTCGAGCGTCATCGTCTCCAGCGGCCCGACCTGGATGACGCCCGCGTTGTTGACCAGCACGTCGACGCGCCCGAAGTGGCGCGTGACGACGTCGACCGTCTCCCTCACCTGCGCGCGGTCGGTCACGTCGCACGGGAAGGCGAAGACGTTCGCGCCGCGCGCCGCGAGGTCGGTCCGCGCGCGCTCCAACTCGCGCGGGTCGCGCGCGCAGACGGCGACGTTCGCCCCCTCCGCGGCGAAACCGCGCGCCAGGACGAGCCCGAGGCCCCGCGAGCCGCCCGTGATGAGCACGGTCTTGCCCGCGAAGTCGTACTCGCTCAAACGCCTGTAGACGGCGCGCGCCGCGATGTAGGCCCCGGCCCCGGCCGCGGCGAGCTTCAAAGCGTCCCTCAAACCATCTTTCATAAAGTCCCCCGGAAAGTTTGCGCGCGGCTCAGGCTTTGGCGAACTCGGCCAGGACCGGCGTGTGGTCGGACGGGCGCTCCCAGCCGCGCGGCTCGCGGTCTATCCACGAGCGCCTGCAACGCGCCGCCAGCGGCTCCGAGACCCAGACGTGGTCGATGCGCAGACCCGTGTTGCGGCGGAACGAGCCCTGCCGGTAGTCCCACCAGGAGAAGTGCCCGCCGCCCGGGTTGTGCTGCCGGAAGGCGTCCGTAAAGCCCCAGCCCCTCAGTTCCTCGATGGCCTCGCGCTCCCGCTTGCTGAAGAGTATCCGGCCGCGCCACAGCTCGGGGTCGTGGACGTCGAGGTCTTCGGGCGCGACGTTGAAGTCGCCGCAGATGAGCACGTCGTCGTCGGCCCAGTACTCCTCGTCGAGGTGCGCGCGCAGACGCGTGAGCCATTCGAGCTTGAACTTGTACTTGTCCGTCCCGACCGCCTGCCCGTTGGGCACGTAGACGTTGACGAGCTTCACGCCGCCCACGGTCGCCGAGATGACGCGCGCCTGCGCCCCCTCCTCGTCGCCCGCCATGCCGCGCCGCACGTCCTCAATCGGGTGGCGCGAGAGCACGGCCACGCCGTTGTAGGTCGGCTGGCCGTTGACGGCCGAGCGGTAGCCGGCCTCCGCCAGCTCGGCCGCCGGGAAGCGCGC
>DASVSK010000142.1:0-2896 GCA_036388135.1 Pyrinomonadaceae bacterium
CCCGCGCCGCCTTTACCGCCCGCGCCCGACTTTTCAGACGCCTTGCCGCCGTCGAATGCTGCGAGCGCGGCCTCGTCGCGCGCGGCGACTATCTTCTCCAACCCGGCGCGACGCTCTTCGAGCGCGGCCAGCTCGGGCGCGAGCTTTTCGAGCCGCTCCGAAATCTCGCGCGCCGCGCGCTTGGCCTTCGTGTAGCGCGCGAACCTGCGCCCCGCCTCCTCCTGCAAAGTCCTGTTCTCGTCGACTTCTAGCTCGACGGTCGGCGTGTCCTCGGCGTAAAAGTCCGTCAGCCGCACCGTCGTGCCGTTGCGCACGGCCGTCCCGACGTTGGCGAGCAGGAGGTCGCCGGCGCGCTTGTGCTCCTCCGCGTCGCCGTGCGCGGCGAGGTCGCGCGCGAGGTTGTCGCGCAGCTTCCACAGGCTCGAAATCTGCTGCCGCAGCCGCGCCGACGCGGCCGCCGCGCGCGCGTCGAAGGCGCGCTCCGCGTCGAGCCGCTGGTAGTGATGGTCGAGCGCCTCGGACAGGGAAGAGAAGCCTTCGCGCCGGACGTCGGGCGGCCTGCGCGCCGCCTTCGCCTCGCCCGGCGTCGTCGCCGCGCGCGGGGGCTGTGCGTCCTGTCTCGACGGCGGGCCGTAAACATCGCCCTCGGCCTGCCCCTCGCCGCGCGCGGGGCGGAGCGCGGCGACGACGCGCCCGTGTTCGTCGAGCAGGAAGAGGTTGGACGTGCGACCCGTGAGCTGCGCGACGAGCGTGGCCGCGTGCTCATCGCCCGCGGCGTCGGGGACGGAGAAGTTGAAGCGCACGACGCGGTCGCCCTCGTCCCGCGTGAGCTTTCGCAGCGTGCCGCCGCCGAGGATTTTTCTGAGGACGAGCGCGAAGGGAGAGGGCGTGAGCGCGACCCGCTCCAGCTCGCGGACGGTGCGCGCCATCATGTGCAGGCGCGGGCGTGCGGGCTCGGCCGAGAGCAGGAGGTATCGGCCGTCGCCGGTGCGGAAGTCCACCGCGAGCGTGGCGGCGGAGAGTTGAAAGACCTTGCCCCACGGCCGACCCGACAGCGCCGGCCGCAGTTCCTCCAACACCTCCGCGATTAGCTGCTCGTTCATCTACGCGCGCGCCGCCCCCGCTTCGCGCAAAGGCTAGCAGACTTCCGCCGGAAGACAAAAAGGGAGGCGCGTCCGGCTCGACGCGCCTCCCCTTTCGGATTGAGTTTGAAGACTACTTCCTGACGACCACCGTGCCCGAGAGGATGTCGTGCGCGGTGCGCCCCTCGGCGTCGAAGAGCGAGTAAAGGATGCCGAGCCCGAGAGTCGCGAGCGAGAGTATGTAGACGAACGCGCGGCGCATGCACTGCGCCGTCGTCGGGACGCTCGCCTTGCGCGCGTCCACGGCCTGGAGCCCGCAGAGCGACATCCCGAGCGTGCGCCCGGCCAGCGCGACCGAGCAGGTGTGGTAGAGGAACATGACCAGCGCCGCGATCAGCGCCATCGAGCCCCACACGCGCTGGTCGCCCCAGTTGCTGACGGTCAGCTCGATGGCGGCCGCGAAGGGTGCCGAGAGCAGGGCGACCGCGAGCAGGTCGACGGCGGCCGCGGCCAGACGCTTCACGCGCGGCGCGCGGTCGTCGTACGTCAGCTCCTTCTCCGCGACCTTCGGCAGAAGCTCGATGCCCTGACGTTCGAGCCAGAACTCGTCGAGCACGCCCGAAATGTGCCGCGGCTGCCGCGACCCGTCCTGCGCCTCTTCGGCCGTCGCGGGCCGCGACGAGGCTTGCGGCGCGGCCTGTGAAACTTCGGCCTTCGCGCGCGCGACTTCGGACTTCCTGGCGGGCGCGGCGGCGGCGGCGGCAGACTCCTCGGTCGACGCCGCGCGGGCCGAAGCCCTGCGCGCGGGAGGCAAAGCCTCTTTGACTTCAGACGCGTCCACGGCCGACTCCGCTTCGGAGGGCGGCGGCTCCGTCTTCGCGGGCTGCTTGGGCTGGACGACGACGAGCGGCGTGGGCTGCGGCGCTGCCGCGGCCTCGGCGACCTGCTCGGGCTGCTCCTCGACCACGCGCGCGGCGGCGGTCTGCGCGCGCCCCGAGCCGTGCCGCGCCACGGGCTGCGACTGCGCGCTCGCTCGCGCCCGCTCGATGCGGCGGAGCGCCGCGGCGACAATCGGGTTCGGCTCCGGCTCGTCGGCCGGTGGGACGAGGCCGAGCTGCTTCGACGCCGACTCCGAGGCCCTGGCGGCCGCGGCGGCGCGCGCGTCTTCGGGCGAGGAGAACGTCTGCGCGGAGGAGGCGCGGCGCGGCGGCTCTTCGCCTTCCGGGTCAAAGTCGCGCGCGCGCCTCTGCTGGATTTCGCGGAAGCGCTCGCTCAACTCCTTCCGCCAGGCGGGGCGGTTGCGGTTGACGCCTGGGAACTCGATGAGGGTCGAGCCGTTCGCGCTCTGGGTGGTGCGGGTCGTGACGTTCGAGTTATCGGTCATAGCGGGAGCGTCGGCCCTGTGCGCGTGGCCGTGCGCGTCGGGCTCTTCTACAACTTCTGCATCGGGGGAAGCGGTCTGAGTGGCCGGCTCCGCCGTCCGGCATTGAGGGCATCCGTCGAGTGCCTCTGGGAATTCTTCGCTGCACACGGCGCACTGCATTGCTTACGAGAAGCCTCCCTTGGGTCTGAAAATTCTTGGTTCGAGGGGCGACGGGCACACGCCTGTAAATCCATGCCCACTGCGGAGTCGCGGCGGATGCTATCAGAAGTTACTTTAAGTCGTCAACCAGAAAATGTACAAGCCACTGTATTTGAGGGACTGGAGGGTACAACATTTAGGGTCGGGCGGACTGACGGGGACGGCGTGAACGGCGCGCGCGGTTAGCGCAGGAGGGTGCCGATGCGTCCCCAGCGTGTGTTGTTGAAGAAGT
>DASVSK010000143.1:0-2422 GCA_036388135.1 Pyrinomonadaceae bacterium
CCACGCCGAGCTTGAGACGATGAGCGTGGGGACGCCGATGGGCGTCATCAGCACGCCTTCGAGCGTGCCCTGCGCCTGCTCGGCGCGGACGGCGTTGGCGAGGCTGGAGAAGCCGACCATGAAGTAGTTGAGGAAGGGCAGCGCCGTGATCCACGCCAGGAACGGGTCGCGCCACTGCTCGTAGGGCGTGCTGAAGGTGCCCGCGAAGATGAGCGAGATGAAGTAGAGCGTCGTGGTGACGAACAGGATGGAGAGGATGCGCATGAAGAACTCCAGCCGGTAGCTCACCGCCAACTGGAAGTCGCGCACCACGAACGCGCGGACGCGGCCGAAAAGTAACGTCAGGCTTCTCATCGTCTTTGGAGTAGACAGTAGACAGTAGTCAGTAGAAAACCCTTCACCAGTCGAATTATCAGAATGTCAGCAGCCACGCCCGTGAAGCGGAGTCTATTGACTACTGACTACTGACTACTGACTACTGACTACTGTCTACTCTCCCCCATCCCTTCTTCAGTCTCGCGCTCGAACGTTTCGAGCACGTCGTAGAGCGTGCCGCGCTCGGTCTCGCAGGAGACGACCTCGGCCCCGGCGGCGTGCAGCCCGCGCAGGGCGCGGTCGAGCGTGTCGTCGTCGGCCTCGCGCGTGAAGCCCGCGGTCACGACCCCGTCGCGCTCGGCCGTCTCAAGCTCCGCCGCCCCGTGCCCGGCGGCGAGCCCGCGCAGGATTTCGGCCGCGCGCGCGGCGTCGAGGCCCCGCAGGGTGAGCAGGACGCGCACGCTGCGGCGGCGGGCGGCGCGGAGGTTGGCGGGCGCGTCGATGGCGCGTATGCGGCCTCGGCTGATGACCGCGACGCGCTCGCAAAGCTCTTCGACCTCCGCGAGGTTGTGCGAGGTGAGCAGCACCGTCGTCGGGTGCTCCCCGCGCGCGAGCGCGCCGATCAGCGCGCGCATCGAGGCGGCCGCCAGCGGGTCGAGCGAGCGCGTCGGCTCGTCGAGCAGCAGCACGGGCGGCGAGTTCAAAAGCGCCCGCGCGACCGCCATGCGCTGCTTGTTGCCCGTCGACAGCTCGCCGAAGCGGCGGCGGCGTAAGGCCGTCAACTCGAACAGCTCCAGCAGCTCGCCGATGCGCGCCCGCGCGGCGCGCGCGCCGAGCCCGTAGAGCCGCGCGAAGAACGAGAGGTTCTGCTCGACCGTCAGACGCCAGTAGAAGCTGCGCTCCTCGGCGCTCGCCAGCCCCACCTGCGCGCGCACCTCGCCGTCGGCGCGGACGCTGTCGAAGCCGCGGACGACGACCGAGCCCTCGGTCGGCTGGACGAGCGTGGCGATGATCTTGGCGAGCGTGGTCTTGCCCGCGCCGTTGCGCCCGATGAGGCCGAAGACTTCGCCCTCGCGCACGTCGAACGAGACGCCGGTCAGCGCGACGACCGGCGCGCGCGTCTTCAGGCGGAAGGCGCGCCGGAAGCCCGCGAGCGGGACGGGGTAAGTTTTGGAGACGTCGCGGACGGAGATGGCGGCGCTCATCGCTTACGCTGCCGCGGGTCGAGGTACTCGCGCAGGCCGTCGCCGAGGAAGTTGAAGGCGAGGACGGTGAGCGCGATGGCGACGCCGGGCGCGAGCATCGCGTGGGGGGCGCGCTGGAGCGTCGCGAGGTCGCGCGCCTCTTCGAGCATCACGCCCCACGACGGCGCGGGCGGCGGGACGCCGAGGCCGAGGAACGAGAGCGACGCCTCCGACAGAACCGCGCCGGCCATGCCGAGGCTCGCCTGCACGATGAGCGGCTGCACCGCGTTCGGCAGCACGTGGAAGAAGAGGATGCGCCAGTCGCGCGCGCCCAGGGCCCGCGCCGCCTGCACGAAGTCGTACTCGCGCACCTTCAACACCTGCCCGCGCATCACGCGCGCGTAGCCCACCCAGCCGATGACGCACAGCGCGAGGATGAGCTTGTTGAGCCCCGCGCCGAGGAAGGCCACCATCGCGATGGCGAGGAGGAGGCCCGGGAAGGCGAGGAAGACGTTGAAGAGGTAGCCCGAGACGATGCGGTCGACCCACCCGCCGTAGAAGCCCGCGAGCGCGCCGATGGCCGTCCCCACGACCGCCGACACCGCGACCACCACCAGACCGACACGCAGCGAGATGCGCGCCCCGTACACCACGCGCGAGAAGACGTCGCGCCCCGTCGCGTCCGTCCCCAGCCAGTGCTCGGCCGAAGGCCCCTTGTAGCGCGCCAGAAGGTCGGGCACGCCCACGTCGTGCGTCGCGATCCACGGCGCGAACACCGCCAGCACCACCAGCAGCACGATGAAGACGAGCCCGACAATCGCCAGTCGATTCATAGTCAGTCAGGGCGCGAATGGTGAATCGTCGAAAACCGATTCTCCCATTCGCGATTCACGATTTACGAAACTCTTATCCGCGGGTCGAGC
>DASVSK010000144.1:0-6825 GCA_036388135.1 Pyrinomonadaceae bacterium
CGACCATCGAGACGCTGCGCGACGCCGGAACCGAGACGCCTTCGGGCCGCCTCGTCATCGACATCGAACGGCTCCGGCGCAGCCGCGCCGCCACGCAGACCGGCGAGTCCGGCCTGACCACCTCCGAAGAGGAGGCCCCCGACACCGCGGGCCGACCCGCCGCCCCGCGAGCCGCCGCGCCTTCGGCCGCGGGCGCGTCGGGCGTCGACGCGGGCGCTTCGGACGCGCGCGCGGGCGCATCGGCCGGCTCGACGCCCGCGGGGGCTTCAGACGCTTCGCCATATGTCGCGGGCAGGGAAGTCTCGCACCCGGACGAAGGGGCGGCCGCGAGGGTCGCACGACGAAGGGGAAGCAGGCGCGACTGGAAGACTCGGCTGACGCACCCTCTGGCCTTCGTCGTCATCATCACGGCCGCGCTGCTGCTCGTCTTCGGGGGCGTGATGCTGCGGCGCGCGCAGCGCGGGGGCGGCGCGCTCGGCGTCGCGGGCCCGGCCGGGTCGGGGGACGAGGCGGAGGACGCGCTCGGCCGCTCGGTCACCACCGGCGACCTCGCGCCGCGCGGCTCTCAAGTCGAACAGCCGCGCACCGCCGCCGACTTCTACGAGAACGGCAGTTACTTCCTCTCCATCCGCAGCTACGACGCGGCCGTGCGCGACCTGCGCCAAGCCGTCGCGCTCCAGCCCGACTTCCCCGCGGCGCACAACCGTCTGGGCGTCGCGCTGATGCGCAAGGGGCAGTTCCGCGCCGCGGCCGAAGAGTTCCGCACGGCCGTCGACCAGCGCGGCGGGCGTTACCCGACCGCGCACTACAACCTCGGCTTCGTCCTCCAGCAGCAGCGCGAGAACGACGAGGCGCTCGCCGCCTACCGCGCCGCGGCCGAGGCGAGCGGCGGCACCTACCCGGACGCGCACTACCAGATCGGCAGCATCCTCCTTGAGACGCCCGGCCGCGCCGCCGAGGCCGCCGAAGCCTTCCGCAAGGCCATCGAGCAGAACAAGGGGCGCGACCCGGAGGCGCACTACAGGCTCGGCTTCGCGCTCGTCCAGCAGAAGGACTTCGACGGGGCCGAGGCGGCCTTCCGCGAGGCCATCGGTCAGCGCGGCGGCGACTTCGCCTTCGCGCACTACAACCTCGGCCTCCTCTACCAGCAGACCGGCCGCGTCGAAGAGGCCATCAAGGAGTTCGAGACCTACCTGCAACAAGCGCCGCGCGACGAGAACCGCTTCCGCGCCGAGAACACTTTGCGCGACCTGCGCCGCAGGGCCGCGCGCGAGGGGAACAGAAAACAGTGAGTGCGAACACGCAGCAGATGAAACCCTTCAAGGTCGGCGACGCGACCTTCGGCGACGGCCGCCTGACGCTCATCGCGGGCCCGTGCGTCGTCGAGTCGAGGGAGCACGCCCTCTGGATGGCGCGCGAGTGCCAAAGGCGGGCCGCCGACGCAGGGCTCGACTACGTCTTCAAGGCTTCGTACGACAAGGCCAACCGCTCCTCGCACGCCTCCTACCGCGGCCCCGGCCTGCGCGAGGGGCTCGAAGCCCTGCGCGCCATCAAGGGCGAGACGGGGCTCCCGGTGCTGACCGACGTCCACGACGTCTCACAGGTCGAAGAGGCGGCGGGCGTGGCCGACGTCCTGCAAATCCCCGCCTTCCTCTGCCGCCAGACAGACCTCATCGTCGCCGCGTGCGAGACGGGGAAGGCGGTGAACGTCAAGAAGGGGCAGTTCCTCGCGCCCTCGGACGCGCTCAACATCGTGGAGAAGGCGCGCGCCGCCGGCTGCGAGCGGCTGCTCCTGACCGAGCGCGGCTTCAGCTTCGGCTACAACAACCTCGTCGTCGACATGCGCTCTTTCCCCATCATGCGTAGTTTCGGCGCGCCGGTCGTCTTCGACGTGACGCACAGCCTGCAACTGCCCGGCGGCCTCGGGAGTGCAACGGGCGGCCAGTCCGAGTACATCGAACCGCTCGCACGCGCCGGCGTCGCCTGCGGCGTGGACGCCGTCTTCATGGAGGTTCACGAGGCCCCGGAGCGCGCCCTCTCCGACGGCCCCAACGCGCTCCCGCTCTCGCGCCTCGACGCGCTGCTAGGGACGCTGCGTGACCTGCACGCGCTCGTCGGGCGCGCCCGCCCGGCCGAGACTTCGGAGACGGCCGCGGGCGGCGCTCGGCGGTAAAACTTTCGGCGCGGGCGGCAATAAAACTTTCGGGTCCGACTTCAATATGAAAACGTTCGCCATCTTCGTCCTCCTCGCCTCCAGCTTCGTCGCCCCGGCGCGCGTCCGCGCGCAGCAGCCGGCGGAGGCCGGGCCTGCGTGGCAGGTCATGACGTTCGACCTGAGCGTGAACGCGGCCGGCGCTTACGGCGCGGAGCGCGCCATCTCGGCCCGCGCGACCATCCTCGCGCGCAACGTCGGCGGCGCGCCCGGCCGTACGCTGACGCTGCGGCTCAACCCCGCGGCGAAGGTCGAGGCGGCGAGCGTCGGCGGCGAGTCGGCGCGCTTCCAGCCGGGGAAGGACGCGCGCGCGCAGTTGCAGACGGCGCAGATAACGCTGCCCGCGCCCGTCCCCGTCGGCGGGACGCTGACGGCCGCGCTCGACTACCGACTGCCCGTCGCGGAGAACACGGGGCTCGCCGCCGTCACGCCGCTCGGGCTCCAGTTCCTGCCGCTCTCGAACTGGTACCCCACGCCCAACACGCCCCTCGCGCCTCGCGGCGCGGACTACGCGCCGGTGCGGCTCACCGTCACCGGGCTCCCCGGCGGCGAGACGGTCGTCTCCTCCGGCAAGGCCGCGGGCGGCGGCTTCGAGCAGGCGCTCAACGCGCAGCCCTTCTTCATCACGGGTCGCTGGGAGACCGTCGAAGGCGCGGGCGAGGCGCGCGGCGTCAGCGCCCTGCTCCACGCCGGGGCCGACGCCGACGAGCGCCGCGCGGCCGAGTCGCTCGTCGCGCTGGCCGGCTCGGCGCGCGCCTTCTACGCCTCGCTCTTCGGCGCGGGCGTCGACGCGCCCGTCCGCCTCGTCGGCGTCAGCCGGGGCGCGGGCTTCGAGACGGGCGGCACGCTCCTGGTCAACCACGCGGCCTTCCGACGCCGCAAGCTCGACGCGGCGACGGCCATGCAGGTGGCGGACTCGGTGGCGCGCCTGTGGGTCGGCGGCGCGAACGGCGTCGAGGGCGAGGGCGCGGGCGCGGTGCGCGAAGGGCTGCCGCGTTACCTGGCCGCGCTCTTTCTGGAGAAGCAGTTCGGCAAGGCGGTGGCCGACGCGGAGTGGATGAGGATGGCGATACTTTACGCGCCCGTCGCCGAGCGCGCCCCGCCGCTCTCGAAGCTCTCGCCGTCGTTCGACACCTACTTCAACTCCTCTTCCAACAAGGGGGCGCTTGTCTGGCGCATCGTCGCGGCGGCCGTCGGCCGCGAACAGTTCGCGGGCGCGCTACGCGCCTTCGCGCCGGCCGACGCGGCGAAGAGGTTTTCGCTCGCCAACCTGCGCGAGCGGCTGGGGGTAGCCGGGGGCGACCGCGTGAGCCGGCTCATGGCCTCGCTCTTCGACCTGCCGACCGACACAGACCTTCTGGTCGGCCTCCCCGTCCAGCGCGCGGGCGCGTGGGTCTCGAACCTGCGCAACACCGGCTCGTTCGACATCGAGGTGACGGTGCAGGCGCTGACCGAGGGCGGCGAGCGCCTGTCGGCGACGGCGCGCGTCCTGGCGAAGGACTTCGGCGAGGCGCAGTTCCGGACGGCGGCCAGGATCGTCCGCGTCGAAGTAGACCCGGAGAAGCTCTACCCGCAGACCAACTACGCCAACGACGTCGCGCCGCAGGGGCCGGGGCTCGTCGAGGCGGTCGAGCAGGCGCGCATCCAGCTCGGCCAGCAGCCCGCGCGCGCCGAGACGCTCGCCCGCGAACTGCTCGCGCGCGCGCCCGCGAGCGAGGAGGCGCGCGTCGTGCTCGCTCGCGCGCTCCTCGAACAGAACCGGCTCGACGACGCCGAGCGCGAGTTCCGCGCCGCGCTCGACTCGCCGCTGCCGCTCTCGTCGACGCTGGCGTGGGCCGACATCGGGCTGGGCGAGGTCGCGCTGCGCCGCAACCGCCCGGCCGAGGCCGCCAAGCTCTTCGACGCCGCGGCGAAGGCCGAGGCCGAGTACGCGTCAACGTTCGCGGCGCGCTCGGCGCGCATCAGGGCGGAGGCGGCCGCGGGCGCGCCCCCGGCCGTCGACGAGCAGATCAAGACGGCCGCGGCGAACCTCGACGCGGCCATCCGCTCCGGCCAGAAGGCGGGGGTCGAGGCGCTCATCGTCGCGGGCGAGCTGGCGGGCTTCTCGAAGGGCATCGTCGGCACGCAGCCCGAGCTGTGGCAGACGCGCGTCCTGCGCACCGAGCAGCTCGACCCGAACCGCGTCGCGGCCGACGTCGTGCTCACGGCGCGCACGCTCGGGCGCGGGCAGGAGGGCCCGGCCGTCTTCGTCTTCGCGCGCACGCCCGCGGGCTGGAAGCTCTTCGAGATTCCTATTTTTGAAGTCAAATAAAGATGGAATCGCTTGAAGACGTCGGGCGGCGCGCGGCGCACGTGCGGCTCCTGCTGCTGGACTGCGACGGGGTGCTGACCGACGGGCGCATCACGCCGGTCGAGGGCGGGGAAGAGCTGAAGAGCTTTCACACGCGCGACGGCCACGGGCTCGTCCTGCTCCACCGCGCGGGGCTGCGCTCTGGGATCATCTCGGGGCGCACCTCCCGCCTCGTCGAGCTGCGCGCGGCCGACCTCGGCGTCTCCTTCGTCCGGCAGGGGGCGCACGACAAGGTCGAAGTCTTCGAGAGGCTGCTCGCCGAGGCTGGCGTCGGGGCGGAGAGCGCCGCCTACGTCGGCGACGACGTGGTCGACATCCCGCTCATGCGCCGCTGCGGGCTCGGCGTCGCGGTCGCCGACGCCACGCCCGACACGCGCGACGCCGCGCACCACGTCACGCGCCTGCCCGGCGGCTTCGGGGCCGTCCGCGAGGTCTGCGAACTGATCCTCAAGTCGCAGGGGCGCTGGGACGAGTTGATGGAAAGATACCTCGCCTGACCCTCCGCCGCTCCCTTCACTTCCTGGACTTCGCCGCCCGCTTCGCCGCCGACTTCGGCCCGGCCCCCTTCTTCGGCGTGTGCCTCCGCCTGGGCTCGGCCGCGGCCGACGCCGCCGCGAAGTGCGCGCGGCAGATGTCGAGGAAGGTCTGCGTGACGGGCGAGAGGTAGCCGCCGCTCAGCCGCGCCACGCCCATCTCCCAGTTGATGCGCGCGCCCTCGATCCACCAGCGCACCAGCCGCCCCTTCTCCACCTCGTCGCGCACCACCGAGAGCGGCACGATGCCGACGCCCATGTCGGCCGCGACCATGTTCTTGATGGCCTGCTGTCGGCTCAGTTCCATCGCCACCGTGGGCTTCAGGCCCGCCTCCGCGAAGAACTCGTCGATCAGACGCCGCGTGTTCCCGCCGCGCTCGCCGAGGATGAGCTTCTCGCCCGCGAGCGCGAAGGCGCTCACCACGCGCTGCGCGGCCAGCGGGTGGCGCGGGCTCGCGATGGCGACGAGCTGGTCGCGGCTGAGCAGCTCGGTCTCGACGTTGCGCGCCTGGACGGGGAGCGAGACGAAGGCCGTGTCGATCTCGCCCGCCAGAATCTTCCTGACCAGCTCGTCGCTCGTGCCCGACGAGACGGAGACCTCGGCGTTCGTGTGCGACCTGCGCAGCCGCTTCAAAATCTGCGGGAGCGCGTCGGCGCTGACCATCCCCGAGGCGCTGCCCACGCGCAGCCGCCCGTGCTTGGCCCCGGCCAGCTCGGCCAGCTCGGCCAGCGCCGCGTCGTGCTCCCGCAGGATGTGGTGCGCGCGCTCCATCAGCCGCTCGCCGGCCTCGGTGAGCACGACGCGGCGCGGCATGCGCGTGAAGAGCGGGACGCCGACCTCCTTCTCCAACTGCTTGATCTGCATGCTGAGCGCGGCCTGCGTGTAGTGTATGCGCAGCGCGGCGGCGGTGAACGTGCGCGCCTCGGCGATGGCCACGAAGGCTTTGAGCTGTCTGATCTCCATCGAAATCTCCGGTATCAGGAACGGTTATCGTAGAAATAAAATCTTTTAGTTTTGATTATAAACAAACTTCCGCTAGGATTGCACAAATTTTTTAGGCGCGGGTCGTAAGTCCCGCCGTCTTCGCCCCATTTCCCCGATGAAGGCCAAGCGCCGACCAGTCAAACTCCAATCAAAACGCACGCCGCCGCTCGGCGCGCGCCAGCTCGTGCTCGGCGTCGACGGCGGCGGCTCGAAGACGCGCGCCGTGGTCTCGGACGGCGGCGGCGAGGTCCTGGGCGAGGGGCTCGCCGGGCCGTCGAACCCCCTGCGGGTGGGCGTCGGCGACGCCGTCAACGCCATCCGCGACGCGGCCGACCGAGCCTGCGCCGAGGCCGGCGTGCGGCGCGTCGAGGTCGTCGCCGCCGAGGTCGGGCTCGCCGGGGTCAGGCGCGCCGACATCCGCGAGCGGATGCGCGCGGCCGTCGCCGAGCTGGGCATCAAGACGGTCGAGGTCGTGACCGACGCCGACATCGCGCTCTACGGCGCGACCGAGGGCAAGCCCGGCCTCGTCATCATCGCCGGGACGGGCTCGGTCTGCTGCGGCGTCAACGCGAGGGGGCGGCGCGCGTGCGCGGGCGGCTGGGGGCCGGTCGTGGGCGACGAGGGGAGCGGCTCGTGGATAGCGCGGCGCGCGCTCCAGGCCGTCGCGCACGCGACGGACGGGCGCGGGCGCAAGACCGCGCTGGTCGAGGCCGCGTGCGACTACTTCAACGTGGCGCAGGCGGAA
>DASVSK010000145.1:0-4032 GCA_036388135.1 Pyrinomonadaceae bacterium
GCCTGTCTTGGGACAAAGACCGGGCGCGAGTCGCACGGTCATCACGCGCGAGTCGTGACGGTGGGGTGACGACCGCGCGCCGAAAAAAATAGGGCGCGCGAACCGTGTCGGTTCGCGCGCCCTTTGAGGGTCAAAGGCGGCTTCAGGGTTCTAAAGCTTAGAACTCGAAGCGCGCGCCGAGCTGAACCTGGCGCTCGCGGAAGAGCGTGCTGTCCGCGCCGGTGGTCTGGAAGAACGGCGCGTTGGCAGTCAGGCACTGGGCGGCTCCCGCGGGGCAGCCCGTCGTGGAGAAGTTGTAGATGGTGCTGTTGACGCCCGTGACCTGCGTGCGGTTGAAGAGGTTGAAGCCCTCGGCCAGCACCTCGAAATTCATCTTCTCACCGATGTGGAAGCGGCGCGAGATGCGCATGTCGAGATACCAGATTTTCGGCTGCTTGTAGAAGTTGCGGTCGAGGAGCGCGAAGCGGTTCGCGCCACCCGAGCCGTTGACGCCGCCGCCCGGCGTCGTGGCCGACCCGAAGCCGAACGCCGTCGGGGTGATCGAGCCGGAGAGCGTGCCGGTGACGCGCGCGCCCGAGAACGCGTTGAAGATGGGCGCGATGGTCCAGCCGTTGAAGATGGCGCGGCCGACCTGGCTGTCCTGGAGGCTGGCGAAGTTCGTGTTGTAGACGAGGCTCAACACGAACTTGTGCCGGCGGTCGAAGGCCGAGAGCGCCTGCTCGCTCTGCTGGTCGAAGGCGTTGAAGGGCGTGTTGGTCTGGGTGAAGGTGGCCGAGGTCTGGCCGTTGTCCTCGGCCCGCGAGAGCGTGTAGCTGGTCTGGAACTGGAAGCCGTCGGTCAGGCGGCGGTTCGCCTGTAGCACCAGCGCGTGGTACTTCGAGAAGATGTTGCTGCGAATCTCGGTGATGGCCCCGAAGTTCTGGTTCGGCCTGTTGCCAACGAAGATGGGCGTCGTGTACGTCTGCCCGTTGAACTCGCCGCCGACGATGGGGACGTTGACCGTGCCGCTCGGCGCGGGGAGGTTGACGTCGACGAAGGTGGGCAGCGAGTTGCCGAAGCTGAAGAGGTAGGCGGCCGAGACCACGGTGTTGCGCGCGATCTGGCGCTCGAAGACGAGGTCGGCCTGGTGAATCTGCGGGAGCTGGAAGTCCGGGGAGAAGAACTGCACCGCGGGGCGCACCACGACGCCCGCCGTGGTCGAGCCGATGGGCACCAGCAGGTTCGGGTAGATGGGCAGGCAGTTCGTCGCGTTGACCGGCAGGCCGTTGCAGGTGCCGGAGGTCGGCGGCAGGTTGTTGGCCGCGATGGACAACTGCTGTTGCGAGCGGGTGGCGTCGAGCCCGGTGTTGATGAGCGCGTTGTAGACGGTCGAGTTGATGACGCGGCCGTAGTAGAGCCCCCAGCCGCCGCGCAGCGAAGTCCGCCCGTCGCCCGTCACGGCGTAGGCGAAGCCGAGGCGCGGGCCCCAGTTGTTCTTGTCGCTGACCATGTTGGCCGTCTGCGGCAGCGCCGGGTTGACGTTAATCGGGTCGGGGTTCTGCTGGTACTCGTAGCGCAGCCCGAGGTTGAGCGTCAGGCGAGGGTGAACCCTCCAGTCGTCCTGGGCGAAGAAGTTGAAGTCGGTCGTCTCCATCTCCAGGCCGAGCGGCCCGATGCCCTGGTTGAACGCGCCCGCGTAGCACTGGCCGGCGCGGCGCGTCGAGCTGAAGCACTGGCCGTTGGTGCCGCCGGTGAGCGCGCGGGTCGCGCCGTTGGTGCGGAAGTTGGTGTAGTCGACGATGAAGTCGGGGAGCGCGCCCGCGCCCGTGTAGTTGAACTCGCCGCCGATGAAGCGGATGTTGTTGATGATGTCCTTGACGAAGTTGATGTCGCCGCCGAACTTGAAGGTGTGGTTGCCGGACGAGTAGGTCATCGTGTCGGCGATCTGGTTGCGGCGCTCGTCGGGGAACGAGGGGCGCTCAAGGAAGTCGGGGATGCCGAAGCTGAGGCCGTTGGTGATGAAGGTCTGCGGCGCGCGGCCGCCGAAGGAGTTGGTCGGCTCGCCCGCCTGCGGCGTCTGGCTGAACTGGGCCTCCTTGTCGCGCCCCCACTGGTAGCGCGCCTCGTTGAGCAGCCGCGTGGTGATGGTCGAGGTCAGGCGCAGCGTCACCCAGTCGATGTCGACGATGTCGTCGCCGAAGTTGTCGCGGGCGCGCGTGTTGGTCGCCTGGGTCTGGACGCCGTTGGGCGAGTCCCAGCGCAGGCGGTTGTAGGTCGCGGTGAAGGTGTTCTTGTCGTTGATGTTCCAGTCGACCTTCGGCAGCAGGAGCGTCTGGTCGCCGCGGCGCGTGACCTCGCCCGTGAGGCTGTTGAGGAAGCTGAGCGACTCGTCGATCTGCGCGTTGGTGACGCCGCGCGCGTTGAGCGAGGTGCGGTTCGCGGCCGAGAGGTTGAGGAAGTTCGGCTGCGTGAAGCGCGCCAGGCCGGGGAAGTCGCGCTTCTGCTGGTCGTAGGAGAAGAAGAAGAACGCCTTGTCCTTGAGGATGGGGCCGCCGACCGCGCCGCCGAACTGGTGGCGGACGTCCTGCGGCTTGATGCCGACGGGCGTGAAGACGCCGTCGACGAGCACGGTGTTGGTCGCCAGCGGGTTGCGCGCGCCCCAGCGGTTGTTGCGCTGGAAGTAGAAGATTTCGCCGTTGAAGTCGTTGGTGCCGGACTTGGTCACGGCGTTGACGACGCCGCCCGCCGAGCGGCCGTACTCGGCCGAGTAGCTCGACGTGTTGACCTGGAACTCGCGGATGGCCGACTGGCTGACCGAGTAGCTGATGCGGGTGCGGCCGCGCTCCTCGGCGAAGAACGCCTGGTTGTTGTCGCCGCCGTCAATCGTGTTGTTGTTGAGCAGGCCGGAGATGCCGCGGAACGAGATCAGGCCGAAGGTGCCGTCGGGCACCGCGCCGGGCGTGAGGATGGCGAAGTTCGACCAGCGGCGGCCGTTGATCGGCAGGTTGTTGATCGACGTCTGGTTGATGTTCGTCGAGAAGTCCTGCTGCTCGGTGTTGATGACGGGCGCTTCGCTCGTCACCTGGACGGTCTCCTGCGCGCCGCTGACCGAGAGGGCGACTTCGAGCGGCGTGACGCGCCCGACCTCGACGACCACACGCTGCTGCGTGTAGGCGGCGAAGCCCGACGCGCCGATGGTCACGGTGTAGTTGCCCGGGTCGAGCTGCACGACGCGGAAGCGCCCCTCGTCGTCGGTGGTGGCGGAGACCTCCTTGTTCGTCTCCTCGTTCTTGACGGTGACCGGGGCGTTAGCCACGACCGCGCCCTGCGGGTCCCTGACCGTGCCGCTGACGGCACCCTGGGTCGTGGACTGCGCCGCCGCGCCGGCCGCGCCGAAGGCGAGGCAGAAAATGAGCAAGGCCAGCGCGCAGGCTGACTTGCTGAGGGGATTTTTCGGCATATTTCTTCCTTTTTTCCTGCTTAAGTTGTTGCGGTGATCCGGGAATCGGGTGCCATGCTTTCAAACGTCTCCCGAGGGTGTCGGCCGACCTGTTTGGTTGAAAGAATGGCTAGAAAGAGAACGGAAACTATACCATACGGGAAGAAGTTTTCGCGAACGTTACGCCGGCGCAAACGCGGTGTTAAATACTACAGTTCCGCCGCCCGCGCAAGACAAAAAAAGGTCGCACGCCTCTGCCCGAATCGCTCGCGCCGGCGGCCGTCAGACAGCGCCGCGTGCAGAGAGTCCGGGGGGAGTTGCGTACGACCAGAACCGTCACAGGGCGTAAAGTGTTCCGTCCAAAAACCTGAAGCAAAAAGTTCAAAAAATCGGATGCTCGCGGCCGTCATTCTCGACGAAGGCGCGCGGGCTTTGCCGACACCTCATCTTAACTAGAAGGGCGGGAAGGGTTTCACTGCCCCCACGCCGAGCCCTTCTTCGGGGCGGGCCACAGACGCTAACCTGCGCCTTCGGACGAAACAAAAAGTATGCCAGCAGTATGCGCCCTCGGGCGCTGAGACGAAGAGGCCGGGCCGAAGGTTTTGACCCTTCGG
>DASVSK010000146.1:0-3205 GCA_036388135.1 Pyrinomonadaceae bacterium
CAGCTCGCGCGTCACCTCGACCTGCTGCACGGAGTCCGCGCCCGCCGGCAGCGGCGCGCCGGTCATGATCCGAACGGCCTCGCCCGCGCCCAGGTCCCCGCGCCAACCGCTCCCGGCCGCCGCCTCGCCCACCACGCGCAGGCGCGCGGGCGTCCGGCGCAAGTCCTCGGAGCGCACCGCGTACCCGTCCATCTGCGCGCGGTCGAACGGCGGCAGGTCGGTGTCCGCGTACACGTCCTCCGCCAGCACGCGCCCCGCCGCCTCGTCGAGCGCCACACGCTGGACCGCCAGCGGCTCCGACTTCTCGACCACGATGCCGATTGCCTCTGTGACAGAAATCATGCGAGACATCATAAATGACGGGTGAGCCGGGACGTCGATAAGTGATTCGAGAGGGTGGCGGGCGACGGGTGACGGGTGATGAGTGATGAGGGAAGGCGATGTCCGCTCTTAATTCTTATCACCCGTCGCCCGTCACCCGTCACTCCCTTTCGGCGGCGCGTCCTTGCGGAAGCCGTCGAAGAGGAGGCCGCCGAAGGGTTCGAGCATCTCCCCGACGAGCGCGGCGGCGGGCTCGGCTCGCTTCTCGGTGAAGAGCGCGTCGAAGGCGCTGAGAAACTTCTCCGCGAAGTCCGCGTCGGTGCGGCGCAGGCTTCGCGGGATGGTCTTGCTGTGCGCCGACCAGAGCCCGCGCGCGCGGAAGTAGAACTCGGCCGCGTCCTGGTAGAGGTACGCGCCCGTCGCGACCAGCTCCTCCGCGGAGCGCGGGAACTTCATGTCGTCGACCCAGTCGGTCAGACGGTAGCGCCAGAGCGTCAGCTCCTCCTCGTCCCACGGCGGCGGCCCCGCCTCTAACAGCTCCGCGGCCCTGCGCTTGAGCCGCGCCGAGAACTCGCTCGCCCCCGGCACCTCGACGCCCTCGCCCACCATGCTCATCAGCGCCGGCAGCCCGCGCCGCCTGTCCATCTCGAAGAAGTGCTCCAGCGTCTCCGGGTCGTGTACGAACGCCTCCACGGGCCACCCCCCGTGGACGAAAGCCTCGCGGTACGCCCCCGGCAGACTCTCGTACACCACCACGAGGTCGAGGTCGGACGCGGGCGTCGCCTCCCCACGCATCACAGACCCGCCCAGAAACACCACCCGCGCCCCCGCATACCTCTCCCCCCAGACCCCGCGTGCCGCCTCGATGGGAGAGCTTCTGGAAGTGTTCATAGAGATGGGTGGTTTCTAACTCATACAGGCGCGACGTTCAGTCTCAAAACGAGAATTTTACCCGTCGAAGTCAGGATTTTGATTTTATCACCCGCAGCTTCAGCCTTTTAACGCGCGAATTAAATATTCTGACATACAGGTTAAAGCTTTATTCACGCGGATTAAAGTCTCTCACCCGCGGGTGAGAGACTTTAATCCGCGCGAATAGACTTTAAAACGACGAAAGTAAGTCTTTCATCCGTTGACGAAAGCTTTAAATTTGCGGATTTAAGGGTTTCACACACACGTTAAAAGGCCGAATTCCCGCATGAAAACCTTAAAAGCTGGAGAAAATTATTGAAGCGGGAAGTTTTAAGTGTCAGAATCGAGCCTTCCGGCGCGAAGTCTGTCGGTGCGAGGAAATGTCTCGGATTTTCTCGCGGGCGTCGCGCCGTCCGGTCGAAAGAGGCGGGGCGGTAAACGAACAGGGGCGTCTCACAAAGCCCGAGCCTGCTGCCGACGCACCGAGAGTCCCACACGTGCCTCACGAGCACGACAAAGACAACCTGCCGACTGCGCCGACGCGCGCAGAAAGGAGTCCTTACATGCCGAACGCCAAGAAGACCGAAGAGAAGATCGAGAGGATGCAGAACGCATGGCGCACGCTCGCGCCCGACAAGACGTTCGCCGGGATGACGCTCGCACAGTTCGAGGCCGCGGCCGCACCCGCGCTCGCCGCGCGCCAGAAGATAGACACCCTGGAGACCCAACTCACGGACGCCTACGCCGAACGCGACCGCGCCGACGAAGACTTCGAGGCGCGCGCCAAACAGGTCGTCGCCGGAGTCCTCGCCGACTCCACCGAAGGCCCGGACAGCGCCCTCTACGACGCCTTTGGCTACACACGCACCAGCGAACGCAAGACCGGCCTCACACGCGCCAAACGCACCCCGACGCCCACGACCTGAAACCAACACCTTCCGCGTGCGGCCGCCCTCCACGATATCGACGGGGGCAGCCGCACGCGCCTTACCCCACTGATTCCTTCCGGCATACAAAGAGGGAGAGACCGCCGTGCCCTCCGGCGACCCCTCCCCACCCGCCGCGGTGAGAGCGGCGGCGCGGCACGACCTTCCTGCCCGTAAGGTGTGCCCGCACTAGCCGGAAACCAAGATACTCATACCGCACCTCCTGTGCTATATTCCGCGCGTTCGTGTCTTTGAAAATAAGGCAACGGTCGGATGCGTAGCTCACCATCAGCCTCAAGCTAAATGACGGGCGTCGCCGTTGAGCATGAAAGGTTCATACTCACGGCGAAATCGTTACGCAGCGACACTCTAACCGAAGTTTCGGTTAGAAGCAGCCTATATCTATCAGGAGGTGACTCCTGATGGCTCGCGGTGCCCGTCTCAAGCCTGAGCGCCTTGCCGAAAAGCTCATCCACATTCGGATGACGCTCGGCCTTTCACAAAACGAGCTAATCAGGAGATTGGATGTTGACCTCACTCAAAACAGGATTTCAGAATACGAAACAGGGAAGGGAGAACCGCCGCTGCCAGTACTATTGAGATACGCGAGGGTTGCGGGAGTATGCGTGGAAAGACTGATTGACGATGAGTTAGACCTACCTGATAAGCTGCCCGGTGGGAACCATAAACCTTAACACCCAGTTGCGGGAATCGAAGGCATGAGTTGATTTGCGTTAAGCTAGAAACTATGTAGCACCCGAAAACACGAAAGGCTGCTCGTTTGAGCAGCCTTTTTGTGTCCGGGTGTCCCGGTGTGGTTATTGGCGGAGCCGACGGGACTCGAACCCGCGACCTCCGACGTGACAGGCCGGCATTCTAACCAACTGAACTACCACTCCTCAAATCCGAACATGTATTTTTTACTGGCGGAGCGGACGGGACTCGAACCCGCGACCCCCGACGTGACAGGCCGGTATTCTAACCAACTGAACTACCACTCCGTATTACTTGATCGGTACTGCTGATCATGATGCCAAATCCCTGTT
>DASVSK010000147.1:0-2666 GCA_036388135.1 Pyrinomonadaceae bacterium
GCGACGACGCTGATGCGCACGGGCGTCATGCTCTCGACGGTCGAGCACCTGCTGGCCGCGCTGCGCGGCCTCGGCGTCGATAACGCCTACGTCGAGGTCGACAACCTGGAGATGCCCATCATGGACGGGTCTTCGGACGACTTCGCGGCGATGATCCTGCGCGCGGGCGTGGTCGAGCAGCCCGGGGCGCGCATGGCGCTGCGCGTGCTCCACCCCGTGGCGGTGGAGCAGGGCGACCGGCGCGTCTCGGTCGAGCCGCACGAGGGCTGGGAGATCGAGTGCATGATCGACTTCGCGCACCCGCTCATCGGCGTCCAGCGGATGACGTTCGACGCGCTCGACGCCGAAGGCTTCCTGCGCGAGATTTCGTCGGCGCGCACCTTCGGCTTCACCGAGGAGATAGAGGCGCTCAGGCGCGCGAACCTCATCCGCGGCGGGTCGCTGGAGAACGCCATCGTGCTCACGCCCGATGGGATGCTCAACGAGACGCCGCTGCGCCGCCCCGACGAGTTCGTCCGCCACAAGATACTCGACATCATCGGCGACCTCGCGCTGCTCGGCATGCCGCTGCTGGGACTCGTGCGCGCCGAGCGCAGCGGCCACCTCCTCCACGCCGCGCTGATGTCGAAACTGCTCCGCGACGAGTCGGCCTGGGAGATAGTCGACATGCCGGTCGGCGCTCCGCTCGCCGTCGCAAGTTAACAATTCATAAGCGGGGGCAAGCGCGCCGGTAAGGGCTTGCCGCAGAGACACGGAGGCGCGGAGATTTCACATTCAGAATCTCCGCGCCTCCGTGTCTCAGTGGCGAACCGTCGGAAGACGGTTCTGTTATCCGGCCCGAACCAACTCGTAGACGATGTGGAGCCGAAGCTCTTTGCCGACGACTTCGTGGCGCACGTCGCGCGCGCGCAGCCGCAGCTCGTCGGCGCGCGTGACGGGGACGCGCGCGCCGAGCTGTTCGGCGCGTAGGATTTCCACTGGGTTGACGCGGTCGTCGATGGCGTCCTGCACGAGCCCCTTGAGGCCGCCGCCGAGGAGGGACATGGGGACGTTCTTCAGCTTCAGGTCGCGCACCGTGACGCGCGCGCCCAACACCTGGCGCGACTGGTTGAACTCAAGTTGAAAAGAGGTGTCGGCCCAGCCCTCGAACCTCAGGCAGCCGACGAGCGGCGCGTCGTAGGAGCCGCGGAAGGCGACGGGCGCGGTGATGCGCCCGTCGACGAAGCGCACGCCGGTGCGCGTGCCCCCCGCCTCGCTTAGAAGCTGGACGCGGCTCTCGCACTTCCCCTTCCCCCCGCCGCCCTTCGACAGCGGAAAGCTCGGCGGCTCGGGCAGCGACGCGACCGCGACGAGCAGCGAGTCGAGG
Source organism: Pyrinomonadaceae bacterium (assembly GCA_036388135.1). Lineage (GTDB taxonomy): Bacteria > Acidobacteriota > Blastocatellia > Pyrinomonadales > Pyrinomonadaceae > QHXN01. The sequence continues at coordinate 1,367 of DASVSK010000147.1, forward strand.
AACTGCTCGCTCAGCACGACGGCCACCTCGCCCGCCGGGCTCACGCGCTCCTGCCGCGCGCCCGCCGCGGCAGGCCAGAACGTCAACGCCGAAATCAACAGGAGGCAAAAAGCTTTCATCATTTGAGTCAGTAGTCAGTAGTCAGTAGAAGAACCTTCCGTAATCGAATCGTCAGGCCGTCAGCGTTAACACCCGTTAAGCGGAGCCTACTGACTACTGACTACTGTCTACTGTCTACTGCTTTTCACAATCCGCTGCGGACGATGTCGTGGAGGCGGAGCAGGCCGACCGCGCGGCCGCCGCCGTCTACCACGGGGAGCACGGAGATTTGCGAGGGGCGGCTCTCCATCAGGCGGAGCGCGGCGTGCGCGAGCAGGTCGGGCTCGACCACCACGGGCTCGCGCGTCATCAGCCCCTCGGCCGTCAGCCCCGCGAGGTCTTCCGGCCGCACGCGCTGCAAGGCGCGCCGCAGGTCGCCGTCCGTCACTATCCCTTCCAGCCTCCCGCCCTCGCCCAGCACGCACACGGCCCCGAGCCCGCCGCGGCTGATGGCCTGCACCACTTCGAGGAGCGAGGCCGCCGCGCCGACCGTCGGGTTCTCGTCGCCCCCGCGCATCAGGTCTGAAACTTTCAGCGTGAGCCGCTTGCCGAGCCGCCCGCCCGGGTGGTTGAGCGCGAAGTCTTCGGGCGTCAGGCGCTTCACGGACATCAGCGCCATCGCCAGCGCGTCGCAGACGGCGAGCGCGACCGTGGTGCTCGTCGTCGGCGCGAGGTTCAGGGGGCAGGCCTCCTGCTCGACCGACGCGTCGAGCACGGCGTCGGCGCGGCGCGCGAGCGACGAGGCCGTGTTCCCGACGACGGCGAGGACGGGCGCGCCCCTGTGTTGCAGGTACGGCAGAAGCTCCAGCAGCTCGGCCGTCTCGCCGCTGTTGCTGACGAAGACGCAGACGTCGCCTTTCGTCACCAGCCCCATGCCGCCGTGCAGCGCGTCCGAGGGGTGGAGGAAGACCGCGGGGCTCCCCGTGCTGGTGAGCGTGGCGGCGGCCTTCTGCGCGATGTGCCCGGACTTGCCGACGCCGACCGTGACGACCTTGCCGCCGCACGCGGCGAGCAGCGCGACGGCGCGCTCGACCTCCGCGGGCGCGAGCCGCGCGGCGGCGCGCGCGACGGCCTCGGCCTCCATCCGCAGCAGCGCGACGACCTGTTCGTAGTGGGATTCGCTCATCGGCTCAAGGCGACGAGAATACGACGAACCGGCTCGGGCGTACAACCGGCCGCCCCCGGCCGTCCGACTTTGGCC
>DASVSK010000148.1:0-6707 GCA_036388135.1 Pyrinomonadaceae bacterium
ATGGCCGACCGTGAGCGATCTGGCGGCGGCCGAGGACGGCGAGGTCATGGCCGCCTGGGCAGGGCTCGGCTACTACGCCCGCGCCCGCAATCTGCTGGCCTGCGCCCGCGCGGTGGCCAGTGAACACGGCGGGGTGTTCCCGGACACCGAGGCCGGGCTGCTGTCCCTCCCCGGGGTCGGCGCCTATACGGCCGCGGCCGTCGCCGCCATCGCCTTCCTGATCGGCCGCCCGTCGGAAGGTGCTGCGGCCGGTGGGAAGGGGCTGTGGTGGGCGGGGCTGCTCGCCTCGGGCGTGATGTTCGTCGGGCCCAGCCTGACCGGGCACGCGATGGCGGCGGCCGGGCAACACCACTTCGCCGTCGTCTCCGACTGGCTGCACCTGGCCGCGGGCGGGTTCTGGGTCGGCGGCCTCTTCCACCTCGCGCTGGCCGCGCCCGCGGCGCTCTCCCGGCTCGGCGGGGCGGAGCGGGGCCCGGCCGTCGGCCGAGTCATCACCCGCTTCACGAGGATGGCCGTCCCGAGCGTCGTCGTCGTCTCGCTCGCGGGGCTCTACAGCTCCTGGATACACCTCGGGAGCCTGGGCGCCCTGTGGGGCACGCCCTACGGCAGGACCCTGCTCGTCAAGCTCCTGCTGGTCGCGGCGATGCTCCTGCTCGGCGCGGTTAACGGTTTCCGCTACGGCCCCCGCGCCGGGCGGCTCGCCGGCGGAGACGACGAGGGCGCGCGGGGTGCGGTCGAGCGGGGTTTCCTACGCTCGGTAAGGCTCGAGGCCGCGCTCGGGGTGCTGGTGCTCTTGGCCGCCGCGGTCCTCGTCTTCGTGACGCCCGGCCGCAACGACGCGATGGAGGCGGGCCCGGGCGCTCGCGCTGAACGGCAACAGGGCGGGAAGTAGCACCCGGGTCAGAGCTTGCAGGCAGGCCCACCTTTACCCTTTGAGGAGGAGATCGGCGATGCGAAGTTGGAACGGACGCCTTAACCCGCGAACCCTTGTGACCGTCGTGCTGGGGTTGGCGCTCGCCGCGGCTGCGGCCGGGCTCGCCCCCGTGCCGGCTGCGGCGCAAGACCAGGCGGAGCACGTGCGAGACGTGCTCGAGAGAAACGCCGCCGCGTTCGAGCGCGGGGACATGGCGGCGCTGGACAAGATCTGGGCGGGCGACCCCTGAGTGGCGGTCTTCGAGGGCGGGCACGCCAACTACGGGTGGGCCGACTACCGCGACAACCACCTTGCGCCCGAGCTGAAGGGGATGAAGAACTTCAGGTACTCGCTCTCCGACGTCCGCGTAAGGGTCTCGGGGGAGACCGCCTGGGCGACGTTCAGGTACGCCCTCCTGGCCGACACCTCGGCGCGGCGCGTCGACGTCAGGGGGCTCGGGACGGCGGTGTTGGAGAGGCGGGGTCAGGAGTGGCGCATCGTCCACTGGCACACGAGCGCGCCCCGGCAGGGGCCGGCGCAGCCCGGCCCCACGCCCCACAAGCACTGAGCGGGTTCCAGCGTGACCTATACAAGGCCGGGCGGGCTACCCCGCCCGGCGGGCCGGAGGGTCAGCATTTGAGCTTTGTTATGAGTGTGCCCACCTCGTCCGCCATCCGGCGGCGCTCGGCCTCGGGGATGTCCCCGGCGACCGAGGCCCGCGCGCAGGCGGTGAGGTGTTCGCGCAGCATGTCGCCCTCGACGCGCCGGAGAGCGGCTACGACCGCGTTTATCTGGTGGGCGATCTCCACGCAGTCGCGCTCGGCCCCGATCATCTGCTGTAGGCCGCGCACCTGGCCCTCGATGCGCCGCAGGCGGGGTACCTGTTTGGTGTGGTCGACGTGCACACCCCCGTGTGCCTTGTCGGAACGACCCATTTGAGCTTGCTGCCTCCTTCCACGGTATGGGGGTAGCGGGTGGGATGCCGCCAGCCTCAGACAGGGGCGGGCGGCCGTCTCACGGGCGGCCGGGTGTCGCAAGCACCCGGTCGCCCACACATTAAACCACGAACCCGCGCGGCGCGCCGCGACGAGCAAACGTGTCCGACCTTTTACTAGCTTACGCGGGACTGTTCGCTTGGAGTTTCCTCGCCGCCACCGTGCTCCCGCTCGGCTCGGAGGTGGCGCTGGCGGCGCTGGTGCGCGCGGAGGGGCGGGTGTGGGCTCCTGTGCTCGTGGCGACCGCGGGCAACTACCTCGGGTCGTGCACCACCTTCTGGCTCGGCCGGCGCGCAGCGGGTGCGCTCGGGGGCGCGCGGCGGGAGTCGATCGAACAGGGTCGCGCCGGGCGGCTGCTCGCCCGCTACGGCGGTCCCGCCCTGCTGCTTTCGTGGGTGCCGGTGCTGGGCGACGCGCTCGTCGCCGGGGCGGGGGCGGTGCGGATGCCGTTCCTCGGATTCTCCGCCTGGGTGGTGACGGGTAAGGCGCTGCGGTACCTGGCGGTGGCGTGGGCGGCCGCCAGGGTCTGGCCCTGACGGCGCGCCCCGCGCCGTTAAAGCGCTTCGGTTAAAGGCGGGCTACTTCCGGTTGTGGTTCCCGTTGCCGTGGGCGTTCCCGTTCATGTTCATGTTGGCGTGGTCGCGGGCGTTCATGTTGCCGTGCACGTTCGCGTTGGCGTTGGTGTTGGCGTTGGCGTTACTGGTGTTCGCCGCGCCGGCGTTCGAGTTCGCCGTGTTGGCGGTGTTCGCCCCGGCCGTGTTGGCCGTGTTGGCGTTGTTCGCGTTGCCGGCGTTGTTCGTGTTGCCCGCCGAAGAGCACCCGGCCGCCAGCACGCCCAGCGCGAGCGCGGCCGGCAAGAAGATTTTCTTCATCCCTTCCCTCCCATACCCCACGGGGGTAAAATTTGATTCGAAGCATCATAAACCCCGGCCGTGTTTTTGTTAAGGCGGGCACCGGCGCCGGTTGAAGCCGAACTCGCACCCGGGACGGCTGCGTCGGCCGCGCAATTTTCCCGCTTGACTCTCGATTCGAGTACGAGGTTTACGCTCTGACGGTGGAGGGCGGTCAGGCCGCCACAGACTATTCGCGAAGGAGTGAATGAGATGGCGACACACAGGGATCCGGTCTGCGGGATGCAGGTCGAGGAGGGGCGCGCCGCGGGTACGTCCGAACACGGGGGACAGACCTACTACTTCTGCAGCGCGGGCTGCAAGCAGAAGTTCGACGAGAACCCGGAGAAGTACTCGGGCGAGGGGCAAGGCGCGGCGTAAGGGGCTGAAGAGCCGGGGGCGGGGGCGAGTGTGCCCCGCCCCGCCCTTATTTTTAGGGGCAGAAAAATGCCTGTTGACTCTGTAGTCGGATGCAGGGTTTATACTGGACGCATCAACTGACGGAGGGGGCGAACAGAATGCGCGAGACGAGGCGGGGCACGAAGGTGGTGGACGAGGACGAGGGGCGGCGGATGCTGAAGATCGGCGACGTGTCGAAGCGGAGCGGTATCGGCATCGAAGCGCTCCGGTTCTACGAGAAGAGCGGCCTCCTGGACAAGCCGTCGCGGACCTACAGCGGCTACCGCGTCTACGGCGAGGACGTGCTGGAGCGGCTCTCCTTCATCAAGCAGGCGCAGGCGCTCGGCTTCTCGCTCGACGAGATCAGGCAGATCGTGGACGACGCGCGCAAGGGGGAGAGCCCCTGCGACGAGGTACGCGAGATCGTCCGCCGGCGCATGGAGGAGCTCGACGAGCGGCTCCGCGAGCTGCACCGCTACCGCAAGGAGCTGAAAGGCACGCTCGAAGAGTGGGACAAGGTGGGGCGCGCGCCCGGCCACATCTGCGGGCTGATAGAAGGGTCGGACGTCGGGCACGGCGCCCACCACAAAAGGGAAGGTTTAAAGCGCGGTAAGCGCGGGGCCTGAAGGCCCCGGGCGGGTGGGTTCGCCCCGCGGTATGGGGCGGAAGGGAGTCGGATATGCAGGCGACAAAGGCATTGAAAGAAGAGTTCGTCGACCCCGTGTGCGGGATGACGGTGGACCCCGCGACGGCGGCCGGCACGAGCGAGCGCGACGGCGTGCGGTACTACTTCTGCTCGCCCGGGTGCAAGGAGAAGTTCGACGCCGCGGGCGCGGGCGAGTCCGCCGGCCCCCAGGCGAGCTGCTGCTCGCCCGTAGAGATTGGCGCGGCCAAGTCTCAGGCCGGCTGCTGCGGCGGCGCGGAGGCCGCCCCCGTGCAGTTGTCGATGGCCGGGAGGGCGGCCGCCGGCCGCGGGGGTTTCGCGGACGCCGCCCTCGGCGCCGGCCATACGCAGGAGGGCCACGCGCACGGAGCGCACGTACATAGCGCGCCGCATCAAGACCACGACGCCCGACACGCGGGCGACGCGGAGGAGGCGCAGGCCCGGAGTTACCGCACGATGATGCGGAAGTTCTGGTTCGCGACGGCCGTAGGGCTCCCGCTGATGCTCCTGATGTTCGCGGAGTTCGTGCCTTCGTGGGGGCACGCTCTCATGCCCTACCACCGCCTGATCGGCATCGTCTCGGCGGTCGTGACGCTGCCGGTGCTCTTCTGGTCGGGCCGGCAGTTCTTCGAGAGTGCGTGGAACGGGCTGCTCAACCACAACACCAACATGGACACGCTCGTCGCGCTGGGGACGGGCGCGGCGTGGGGCTACTCCACGGTGGCGGTGCTCGCGCCGCAGCTCTTCCCCGCGGGCACGACGGGGATGTACTTCGAGGTGGCCGTCATCGTCATCGCGCTCATCCTGTTGGGTCAGGCGCTGGAGCTGAGAGCCAAGAGCCGTTCGAGCGCCGCCCTCAAGAAGCTGCTGGAGTTGCAGGCGAAGACCGCGCGCGTCATCCGCGGGGGCCGCGAGCTGGACGTCCCCATCGAGGAAGTCGTCGTGGGGGATACGGTGCTCGTCCGCCCCGGCGAGAAGGTGCCCGTAGACGGTCTCATCCTCGAAGGCGAGTCGGCCGTCGACGAGTCCATCGTGACCGGCGAGTCGGTGCCCGTGGACAAGAAGCCGGGCGACGGGGTCATCGGTTCGAGCGTGAATAAGACGGGCGCCTTCACCTTCCGCGCGACGAAGGTCGGGGCGGACACGGCCCTGGCGCGCATCGTCCAGATGGTCGAGCAGGCGCAGAGCTCGAAGCCGCCCATCGGCAGGCTCGTGGACAAGGTCAGCTCCTACTTCGTCCCGACGGTCATGATTCTCTCGATCCTGACCTTCCTGGCCTGGTTCAACTTCGGCCCCGAGCCGGTCGTCAACCACGCGGTGGTGACGATGGTCGCGGTGCTCGTCATCGCCTGCCCGTGCGCCCTGGGGCTGGCGACGCCCATCAGCCTGATGGTCGGGGTGGGGAAGGCCGCCGAGCACGGCGTGCTCATCAGGAACGGCGAGGCGCTGGAGACGGCGTCGAAGCTCAACGTCGTGGTGCTCGACAAGACGGGCACGATCACCAAGGGTAAGCCGGAACTCACGGACGTTCTGCCGCTCGAAGGCTTCGGCGAGGAGGAGTTGCTGCGCCTCGCCGCGGTCGCCGACCGCAGGAGCGAACACCCCCTGGCGGAGGCCATCGTGAGTGGGGCGCGCTCGCGGGGGGCGGAACTCGGCGAGCCTCAGGAGTTCAAGGCCATCCCGGGGCACGGCGTCGAGGCGACGGTCGAAGGCCGCCGCGTGGCCGTCGGCAACCGGAAGCTGATGGAGAAGGTGGGCGTGGACGCCACGGCCTTCGAGCGGGCGGCCGCCGCGCTCGCGGACGAGGGGAAGACGCCGATGTTCGTGGCCGTCGACGGTAGGCCCGCAGGCATCATTGGCGTCGCCGACACGCTCAAGGAGGATTCCGTCGAGGCCGTGCGTGCGCTGCGTCGGATGGGCATCGAGGTGGTGATGATGACCGGCGACAACGAGCGCACGGCGAAGGCCATCGCGCGGCAGGCCGGGATCACGCACGTGCTGGCCGAGGTGCTGCCCGAAGAGAAGGCGCGGCAGGTCGAAAAACTCCAGGCTGAAGGCTCGCCGCATAAGGAGCGTGGTGGCAGGGGCGCGCGCTTGGTAGGGATGGTCGGCGACGGCATCAACGACGCGCCAGCGCTGGCGCAGGCCGACGTCGGCTTCGCCATCGGGACGGGCACGGACGTGGCGATAGAGGCCGCGGACGTGACGCTCGTCGGCGGCTCCCTGCGGGGGGTCGTGACGGCCATCGAGGTCTCGCGGGCGACGCTGCGGAACATCAAGCAGAACCTGTTCGGGGCGTTCATCTACAACGTGCTCGGCATACCCGTCGCGGCCGGGGCCCTGTTCCCGCTGCTCGGGCTCCTGCTGTCGCCGATTATCGCGGGGGCGGCGATGGCCGCGTCTTCAATCACGGTGGTGACGAACGCCAACCGGCTGCGGTTCTTCGAGCCGCGACCCGCGAAGGAGGTGAGGTCATGAACACAACTCAGATCGTAGTCACGCTGGTGGGCCTCGGGGCCATCGGCTGGATCGTCTGGTACTTCTGGCTGTGGAAGGGCGAGTCCGTCGCCGCTCGGAGCGCGTCGGGCGGCGTGCAGGAGATCGACGTGACGGTGAAGGGAGGCTACCAGCCCGCCACCGTCGTCGCACGAGCCGGGCGGCCACTGCGGCTGAACTTCACGCGCCGCGAGGCGACGCCCTGCGGCGAAGAGGTCGTGCTGCCCGACTTCGGCAAGCGCGCGCACCTGCCACAGGACAAGACGGTGTCGGTCGAGGTCACGCCGGACAAACCGGGCGAGTACGAATTCACGTGCGGCATGAACATGTATCGCGGCAAGATCATCGTC
>DASVSK010000149.1:0-3546 GCA_036388135.1 Pyrinomonadaceae bacterium
GGGGCGGCCGTCACTTCGAGCCCTCGTCGTCGACGAGCCCCGTGCTCGGGACGGGCTGCGCCGAGAGCGTCGTCGTCAGCGGCGCGTGCTCGTCGGCTTCGAGCACGGCCCCCGCGGGGACTGGGCGCTCCTCGTCGCGCACGACGAGGACGGCGGCCGCCGCCAGAAGCATGCTCAGCCCGCCGAGCATCACGACGTTGAGCGGGTCGTCGCCCAGCACGTGGCGGATGAGGTAGGGCGTGATGAACGACATCACCACCTGCGGGATGACGATGAAGAGGTTGAAGACGCCCATGTAGACGCCCATCCGGTGCGGCGGCACCGAGCCCGACAGGATGACGTACGGCATCGAGAGTATCGACGCCCACGCGACGCCGACGCCCGCCATCGAGAGCCACAGGAAATATTTGTCGCCGGGGCCGTCGGCGAAGTAGACCGAGAGCAGCCCGAGCCCGCCGCAGAGGAGCGCGATGATGTGGACGCCCTTGCGGCTCGTCGCGCGCGCCAGCGCGGGGAGCAGGAAGGCGATGAGGAAGCAGACGACGTTGTAGACGGCGAAGCAGAGGCCGCCCCACTCCGTGCCCTCGCGGAAGCCCGCGTCCTCGGGGCCGGCCGCCCCGTAGACGCGGCGCGCCACCGTCAGCCCGAAGAACTGCCACATGCAGGGGAGCGCGAACCAAGTGAAGAACTGGACGACGGCGAGCTGCTTCATCGTCGCCGGCATCTCGGCGATGGAGGAGAAGATTTCGCGGAAGCCGCCCGTCAGCCCCCGGTGCTCGCGCTTCATCCGCAGGAACGCCTCCATGTCCTCGGGCGGGTACTCCTTCGAGGCGAAGACCGTCCAGAGGACGGCCGCGAGGAAGGCGAAGGCCCCTATCTTGAAGGCGTAGTCGGTCGAGAGCGGGATGCCGGAGGCGAGGACGCCTGTGACGCCCGCGGCCGTGAGGATGAGCGGCAGCGCGTTGGCGAGCGTCTGCCCGATGCCGATGAAGAAGCTCTGCATGACGAAGCCGGTGGTGCGCTGCTCCTCGGGCAGCTTGTCGGCGACGAAGGCGCGGAACGGCTCCATCGTGATGTTGATGGAGGCGTCGAGAATCCAGAGCAGCCCCGCCGCCATCCAGACCGCCCCCGAGTTGGGCATCACGAAGAGCGCGGCGCTGGCGAGGACTGCGCCGACGAGGAAGTAGGGGCGGCGGCGGCCGAGCCTCGTCCACGTCCGGTCGCTCATCGCGCCGACGACGGGCTGGACGAGCAGCCCCGTGATCGGCCCGGCCAGCCAGAGGTAAGGCAGGCTGCTCTCCTCCGCGTTCAGGTACCTGTAGATCGGGCTCATGTTGGCGAGCTGCAACCCCCAGCCGAACTGGATGCCCAGGAACCCGAAGCTCATGTTCCAAATCTGCCAGAAGCTCAGGCGCGGTTTCTCACGCATTCTTTCTCGCTCCTCTCACCTCTAACCTCTTGAGTAGATGTTGATGTCTTCGAGCACGACGTCGCGGTCGAGCGAGAGCGCGAAAAGGAGCGCGCGCGCCATGTTCGAGACGTGGACGAAGCCGGGGCGCGGGCTCGCCCCGGCCGCGGTGTTCTCGACGTCGACGAGGCCGGGGCAGAGGTTGAAGACGCGTACGTTCGCGCCCGTCTTGCGCGCGTGGTCGCGGACGGACTCGGCGAAGCCGAGCAGCCCCCACTTCGAGGCGCAGTACGAGGGGACGTCGGCGTAGCCGTGCTTGCCCGCCTGCGACGAGACGTTGACGACGTCGCCGAACTCGCGCGCCGCCATCAGGGGCAGCGCCGCGCGGACGAGCCACATCGCGCCCTTCAGGTTGGTCGAGAGAACCGTCTCCCACCCCTCGTCCGTGATCTCCTCGACCGTCTCGGGCACGGCGAGCCCGGAGTTGTTGACCAGCACGTCGAGCGAGCCGAAGCGCTCCGCGCAGTAACCGACCAGCGCCTCGCACCGAGCGCGCTCGCGCACGTCGAAGGCGTAAGGGAAGACGCGCTCCGCGCCGACGCCCGCGTTCAGCTCGTCGGCCGCGCGCCCGAGCGCCGCCTCGCTGCGCGACGCGATGACGACGCGCGCGCCCGCCGACGCCAGCGCCCCGGCGAAGGCGCGGCCGATGCCCGTCCCGCCGCCAGTGATGACGGCCGTCTGCTCCGAGAGTGGCTTGCTCTTAAGCGTCATGGGCTGTTCCCGCTTCCGGCTTCGGCGTATTAACGAAACTCGGCCAGCACGACCGCGGCGCGCGCGGGCAGCGTCAGGCTCAGCCTGCCGCCCGCGACGACGGCGCGCTGGTCGCCGGACAGCAGGTTGCGGAGGCGCGCGCCGTCGGCGAGCCCCGCCGGGCGCACGTCGAAGTCGAAGGTCGCCGGCCGGGTGTCGTTGTTGAAGGCGATGACGACGCCGCGGCCTTCGTAGACGCGCGCGAAGGCGGTCTGCTGCTCGCCGTCGTGGAGGTGGAGCACGGAGCCGCGGCGCAGCGCCGGGACGGCCGCGCGGACGCGCGCGAGCGCGCGCACATGCTCGAAGACGTCATTCTCGACGGCCGTGCGGCCGGACTTCTCGAAGGCGTTGCGCGCGTCATTGGGGAAGCCGCCGGGGAAGTCGCGCCGGTTGTCGGGGTCGCCGCCGCCCTGCATCGCCAGCTCGTCGCCGGAGTAGAGGAGCGGCGTCCCGCGCGTCGTCATGACGAAGGTCTGCGCGAGCTTCAAGCCCTCGACGGTCGCGCCCTTCTCGTTCATGAAGCGCGGCATGTCGTGGACGCCCAGGAACGGGACGAGGACTTCGGGGCGCGGGTAGAGGTGGTCGTGCGCGAGCACCTGCGCGAGCTTGCGCACGGACTCGCCCTTGGCGAAAGAGTCGCGGACGGCGTAGAAGAGCGCGAAGTCGTAGAGCGTGTCAATGCCGGCGTCCAGCCCGTCGTGGCCGACGCGCCCGCGCTGGAAGTAGGCGAGCAGCGCCGGGTCGCCGTCGTACAGCTCGCCGAGCACGTTGACGGTCGGGTGCTCGGCGCGGATGGCCGCCGTCCAGTCGCGCCAGAAGTGGCGCGGGACGTGCGGCAGCGTGTCCATCCGTATCGCGTCGAAGCCCACGTGGCCGAGCCACCAGAGCGTGTTCTGGATGAGGTAGCGGCGCACCTCCTCGTCGTCCTGGTTGAGGTCGGGGAGGATGTCTATGAACCAGCCTTCGAGGTTGCGCCGGCGCGTCTCCTCGGAGGCGTTCGGGTCCATCGTCGTCCACTTCTGCCAGTTGTTCGAGAGGTGGTTCTCGACCGTGCCGTAGAACCAGGTCGGCGTCGGGCGGTCTGCGGCCCAGGGGTGGTAGGGGCTCGTGTGGTTGGCGATCTGGTCTTGGATGACCTTGAGGCCCATCGAGTGAGCCTTGTCCACCAGATCGCGCAGCTTCTGCATCGTGCCGTAGTGCTCCTCGACGCCGTAGAGGTCGATTGCGCCGTAGCCGTGGTAGGCGGTGGTCGGACGCTTCGGCCCGCCTTCGACCTCCGGGTAAGTCTCGCGCTCGTCGAGCCGGTCGGTGTTGTCGTAGACGGGGTT
>DASVSK010000150.1:0-4457 GCA_036388135.1 Pyrinomonadaceae bacterium
AGCCTCGACGAGGTGAAGCAGACCGTCCGCGAGCTGGAAGGGCTCGGGGGCGGGGGCGCGACGGGCGCGGCGTGCGACGTGAGGGTCTACGAGGAGGTCGAGGCGCTGGTCGCGCACGCCGCCGAGGAGTTCGGCGGCGTGGACGTGCTGGTCAACAACGCGGGCGTCGGCCTCTTCAAGCCGGTCGAGGAGACGTCGCCCGAAGAGGTCCGCGCGGTCCTGGAGACGAACCTCTTCGGCGTCTTCTACGGCTGCCGCGCCGTCATCCCCGAGATGAGAAAGCGGGGCGGCGGCTACATCGCCAACGTCTCTTCGCTCGCGGGCGCGAACCCGCACCCGCGGATGGCGGCCTACAACGCGTCGAAGTTCGCGCTCAACGGCTTCAGCGAGGCGCTCATGCAGGAGGTGCGGCACGACCGCATCAAGGTCAGCTACGTCATGCCCGGCTCGGTCAACACGGAGTTCGGCGGCGGCGAGGTGAGCGCCGAAAGGGCCTGGCAGCTCCAGCCCGAAGACGTCGCGCGCGTCGTCCTCGACCTGCTCCGCCACGACGAGCGGAGCCTCCCGAGCCGCGTCGAAATCAGGCCGAGCATGCCGCCGAAGAAGTAGCCGCCGAAGAAGTAGCCCCGGAGACGGATGTTCAAGACGATGCGACTGCTGACAGCACTCTCACTGACCCTCCTCGCGCTCGCACAGGCGGGCGCGCGGACGCCGCAGACCGCGAGTCCGGCGGGGCCGGCCGCCGGACAACTCGCCGAGACGAACAGGAAGATTCGGGAGCTTGCGGACGCGAAGAAGTACGACGAGGCCGCGAAACTCGCCGAGACGGCGGCGGAGGAGGCTTCCAGACTCTTCGGCCCCGACTCGGCGGAGGTCAGCGCGCAACTGAGCGGGCTGGCCGAACTCCACGTCGCACGCCGCGAGTCGGGGAAGGCCAAAAAGGCGCTCGCGCGCGTGCTCGAACTCCGCGAGAAGCGTCCCGGGCCCTCGCAGAAGTTCGAGCAGGACGCGCTCGAACTCTACACCTGCCTCGTCGCGACAGACCTCCGCTCCCGGTTCGACCCCGAAATCCCGGAGCGAATCTCGCGCGTTCTCGTCGAAGACTCCGTGCTGGGGCAAGGGCTCCGACTCTCGCCGGACGGGAGGGAGTTGGAGGTCGGCTCGTCGGCGTCGAAGCCGCCGCCGTCCTACCCGCCCGAGGCGAGGTCGGCGCGCGCGTCCGGCGCGGCCGTCATGGTCATCGACATCGACGAGGCGGGCAAGGTCGTGTCCGCGACGCCGCTCGGCTGCACCTCCCGCCTCTTCATGGGCGCGGGGCAGGAGGCCGCGCTCAGGGCCACCTTCAAGCCGACGCTCGTCAACGGCAGGCCGGTCAAGGTGCGGAGCATCACCTTCTACCGCTGGATAGTTCAGTAGACTCCGAGGGCGCGACGGGAGCGGGATGGAACCAGCCGAGCAGATAGCCGAAGCCAGGGAGAGCGCGGACGAGAGTTTCAAGAACCGCGCCGCGCTCATCATCGCCTTCATGGCGATGCTCCTCGCCATCACCAGCCTCGGCGGCGGGAACGCGGCCGAGGACATGGCGAACAACAACATCCACGCCAGCGACACGTGGGCCTTCTACCAGGCCAAGAGCATCCGCCAGACCTCGCTCAGGGTCGCCGCCGACGCGCTGGAGGCCGACCTGCGCGCCAACCCGAACATGAAGCCCGAGGCGCGCGAGTTCGTGGAGAAGAAGATGGAGGAGTACCGCGCCACGGCCGCGCGCTACGAGGACGAGCCGGACAAGGAAGACCCCGGCAACGTCCTGAAGGGCGAGGGGCGCAAGCAGCTCACCGCGCGCGCGAAGGATTACGAGTCGCAGCGCGAGGTGGCGCAGAAGCAGGACCCGAACTTCGACTTCGCCGAGGCGCTCTTCCAGATCGCCATCGTGCTCGCCTCGGTCTCGATACTCGCGACCTCGCGCCTCGTCCTGCGCATCTCGCTCGCCGTCGGGCTGGCCGCGACGCTGCTGATGATGAACGGCTACTTCCTCCTCCTGCCGAACCTCTTCCACTAACCGATGAGAGCCGTACTGCAAAGGGCGACGCGCGCGTGCGTGAGGGTCGGGGGCGAGACGGTCGGCGAGATCGGGCCGGGGCTCGTGGTGCTGCTCGGCGTCGCGCGCGACGACGCGGAGCAGGACGCGCTCTACCTCACCGAGAAGGTACTAAACCTGCGCGTCTTCGAAGACGCCGAGGGGCGCATGAACCTCTCGGTGGGCGAGTCGGGCGGCGCGCTCCTCGTCGTCTCGCAGTTCACCCTCTACGGCGACGTGCGGCGCGGCCGCCGCCCCTCCTGGTTAGAGGCCGCGCCGCCCGAGGTGGCCGAGGGCCTCTACGAGTTCTTCGTCGCGGAGTCGAGGCGGCGCGGCGCGCGCGTCGAGACCGGGAGCTTCCGCCGCATGATGGAGGTCGAGCTGGTCAACGACGGCCCCGTCACGATTCTGCTCGACAGCAGGAAGCTCTTCTGAAAATTTAAACAGAGGTCGTTTGAAAGACTCGATGGGGACGAATTCGCACGGACTTACATCCCGACGGCGCGCGTCGGCCGCGGCGCTCGCGTGTCTGGCTGCGCTCGCCTGCCTCGCGTCGTGCGGCGGCGGCGGGCAGCAGTCGAAGGTCTACGACGAGGCGGAAGGGGCGGGCGGCGCGGAGGTCAAACGCGGCGTGAGTCCCGAGCCGGACGCCGAGGCGGCCGTACTCGAAGTGGAGTCGGGCGGCGTCTCCTACGGCCGCATCGTCATCGAGCTCTACCCGAACGTCGCGCCCAGGATGGTCGAGCGCTTCAAGAGGCTCGTCCGCGAGGGCTTCTACGACGGCACGGCCTTCCACCGCGTCAACCCGCGCGCGGGCGTGGTGCAGGGCGGCGACCCCAACTCGAAGGACGACGACCCGGCGAACGACGGCACGGGCGGCTCGCCTTACGAGGACTTGCCGGCGGAGTTCAGCGACATCCCCTTCGACCAGGGCATCGTCGGCGCGGCGCGCGAGCCGGACGTCAACTCGGCCAACAGCCAGTTCTACATCACGCTCCGCCGCGTGCCGCAGTGGGACGCGCAGTACACCGTCTTCGGCAAAGTCGTCGAGGGCATGTCTAACGCGCAGGTCATCGCCGGGGCCCCCACGCGCCCCGCGCCCCACACCCAGAACCCCGCCGAGAAGATAGTCATCAGGAGCGCGACCCTCCAGCCCCGCGCGAACTTCGCCCCCCAGGGCAAAAGCTAGGAAGCCGAAGGGCAGGGGCGAGGGGATAAAAGAGGGCGCGCCTTTCATCACCCGGCGGTGATGAAAGGCGCGCCGCCTCCCGTACTCACTTCCGCCTTCTTACTTTTGTCTCAGATGCTGTCGTCTTCGGTCTTCGAGCGCGGGTCTAGCTCGAAGCGGTGGCGGTCGCGGCGCTCGATCTTTTCGAGCAGGTCGAGCTCCTCGTTGTCCTCGAAGTTGACGCCGACGGCGTGGGCGTTCTCCTCGACGTCCGACTGGTCGGGGGTCGGGTTGTCGCCCGCGACCGACTCGGTGCCGCTGTCGTTGACGTCCTCCCACGAGGCGTCGAGGTCGCCGCCCGCGTCCTGCGGCGAGGCGGCCGTGTTGTTGCGCAGGCGCTGCGCGAGCTGGCCGGGGTCTCTGGGCGCGCGCGCTATCTCCTGCTCCATGAACTGCTCGATCTCGGGGTCGGGCACCACGTCAGGGTTGTTGCTCAGGTACTCGAAATCTTCCGGCCTCTTCTTCGGCATCCTCTGGAACCTCCACGTCTCCACTCGAACTGCGGGTTGAAAATCTCGACTCCGAGATTACCCCGATTCTCTTGTCGCCTGCTTCGCTAAAGTGCGCCAAATATAACAAATCGCCCGCGAACACGGCAAAGCCGCGGGGTCATCTCCGACGCCGGGAGGGGGGCTTGCTTGACGTCGGCGGGGGGCGAACTTAAGATGAAGGGTAATCTTTAGCTGTACAAAACGGCCTGTCCGGACGCTCCCGCGGCGGGAGAATCGTGGGGGCGGGAGTCTACCGAAGGGCGCAACTTTTCCGGGGAATCATATGTCACACAACCTCTTCAACACGCTGCAAACGTTCACGACGGGGAAGGGAGAGGCGGGGCAGTTCTACTCCCTGCCGCAGTTGGAGGAGGAGGGCGTCGGGCCCGTCTCGCGGCTGCCCGTCTCGATACGCGTGGTGCTCGAAGCCGTCCTGCGCGGGTTCGACGGGCGCGTGGTGGAGGAGGAGGACGTGCGCACGCTCGCCAACTGGAAGGCCGTGGCGGAGCGGACGGAGGAGATTCCCTTCAACGTGGCGCGCGTGCTGTTGCAGGACTTCACGGGCGTGCCGCTTCTGGTCGACCTCGCCGCGATGCGCTCGGCCGTGCAGCGCATGGGGCGCGACCCGAAGATCATCGAGCCGCTCGTCCCCGTCGACCTC
>DASVSK010000151.1:0-2717 GCA_036388135.1 Pyrinomonadaceae bacterium
AGTCGAAGGGCGCGTGCCCCTTCGGACCACGCCGCGGCGGCGCAATCTAAAATGCCCTCAAAGCCGGGAAACCGCAAGGAAGACGGATGATCCGCGAGCAGTTGATGAGGAAGGAGGCGGCGGTGCAGAACGGCTTCCGCCTGCGCGGCCTGGGCGAGGTCTCGCGCGTCGAGGCGCTCTCGGACGGCGTCATCGCCTTCGCCATCACGCTGCTCGTCGTGTCGCTCGAAGTGCCGCGCACGTTCGACGAGCTTCTGGTGACGATGCGCGGCTTCCTCGCCTTCGCCATCACCTTCGCCATGCTCTTCCACGTCTGGTTCGTGCAGTACAAGTTCTTCCGGCGCTACGGCCTCAACGACAACTTCACCATCTGGATGACGGCCTTCCTGCTCTTCGTCATCCTCTTCTACGTCTACCCGCTCAAGTTCGTCTGGACGTTCATCGTCAACGCGCTGTTCGGCCTCGGCACGACCGTCCAGACCGCCGCGGGGAGGGTCGAGCCGGTGGTGCGCGGCGAGCAGGTGCCGACGATGCTGGCCGTCTACGGGCTCGGCTTCGCCGCCGTCTTCGCCATCTTCTCGCTGCTCTACCTGCACGCCTACCGCAAGCGCGGCGCGCTGGAACTGAGCGAGCTGGAGGGCTTCGACACGGTCACCGAGTTCCGCGAGAACGCGCTCATGGTTCTCATCGGCCTGCTCTCCGTCGCCATCGCGCTCACGCGAAGCCCGCGCTATATGACTCTGGCCGGCATGGCCTACTGGCTCATCGGCCCCGTCCTGTACGTCCACGGCCTCACCCGCGGCCGCCGCCGCAAGCGCCTCGAACAACGACTCGCGCAGGAGGACTCGCCCCCGCTCGACGTCGCGGCGGACGCCTAGACCGGGCCGCGGGGGCGGCCTTGACCGCGCCCCTCGCGCCCTAGTTCAAAGCCTCCAAGCTCAGGACGACTATCTCGGGCGGGACGCGGAAGCGGACGGGGATGATGCTCGTGCCGAGGCCGCCGCCGACGAAGAGGTGCCGCCCGCCCTCGACGACCTGACCCATCGCGTACCTCTGGCCGAACCGCGAGGGGACGACGGGGCGGCCGACGAGCGGCAGGCTGACCTGGCCGCCGTGCGTGTGACCCGCGACCGTGAGGCTGACGCGCGCGGGGACGCCGGGGAAGACGTCCGGGTTGTGCGTGAAGAGGAGCACGGCGTCGTCCCCCGGGACCTCGCGCAGCGCCCCCGCGACGTCGGGCGTGCGCGTCCAGAGGTCCGCGACGCCGGCCAGCCAGAAGGCGCGACCCCCGCGCTCGACGCGCGCCGCCTGATTCTCAAGCACCCTCAAGCCCGCGGCTTCCAGCGCGCGCGTCAGGCGCTCGCCGTCGAACCACCAGTCGTGGTTCCCGAGCACGGCGTAGACGCCGAGCGGCGCGCGCAGGTGTTTCAGCTCCTCCGCTATCGGCTCGGGCTCGACGAACGTGCCGCCCGCCACGCCGCCCCTCTCGCCGCCCCTGTCCTTCGGCCCGCCGATGACGAAGTCGCCGGTGATGAGGACGACGTCCGGCGCTTCGGCGTTCGTCCGCCCGACCACGCGGCGCAGTTGCGCGAGGCCCATGTGCGGCGCGCCGACGTGCAGGTCTGTGAGCAGCGCGACCTTCAGACCGCGGTGCTCCGCGCGCCAGCCGGGGACGCCGAGGCTCACGCGCCGGACGCCGATGGACGACGGCTCCAGCCAGAACGCCCACGCCGCCAGCGACGCCATCACGGCGAGCGCGGCGGCGAGCGCGACGCCGAGTTTCGATTTGAAGAAGCGAGACATTCGCGGGAGCGAGGCGTTCGGGGAGGTCGACGTTTCGGCCGCGGGAATTTTTTAAAGGTTAAGCCCGCCTCCACGCCGACAGCGGCGCGCCCGTGCCGCCGCGGCGGCGCGCGACGATCTCGGCGAGGATGGAGAGCGCGACCTCCTCGGGCGAGACCGCGCCGATGTCGAGGCCGACGGGGGCGCGCACCTCCCTGAGCAGCTCGTCCTCGAAGCCCGCCTCGCGCAGCCGCGAGAGTACGATGCCTGTGCGTCGCCGGCTCCCTATCATGCCGACGTAGTCGGGGCGCGCCGACAGCGCGGCCCTCAGGCACTCCTCGTCCTCGTTGTGCCCGCGCGTGACGACGGCCACGTAGACGCCGCGACCCGCGCCGATTGTCTCCGCGAGCGCATGAGCCCAGCCCGGCGCGGCCACGAGCTCGATGCCCGCCTCCGGGAAGCGCCCGCGCGTCAGGAAGTCCCCGCGGTCGTCGAGCAGCGTGACGCGGTAGCCGGCCGCGTGCGCGAGGCGCGCCAGCGCCGCCCCGACGTGTCCCGCGCCGCAGACGACGACGCGCGGCTCGGGCTCGACGCGCTCGAAGAGGACGCGCGCGCCGCGCCACGCTCCGAGCGCGGGCGCGAACTCCTCCACGCGGAGCGTCAGCGCCTCGGCGCGCGCGGCGAGGAAGGCGTGCGCGTGTCCGGCCAGCGCGGCGTCGAGCGCGACGTCGCCGGTCGTCCCCGTGCGCACGCCCCCGGCCTCCAGAAGGAGTTTCGCGCCGACGCCGCGCTCGGCTTCGACGACCGTGGCGAGCGCGGCCAGCGAGCCCTCGGCGAGCACGCGCGCGAGCGCACGCGTCAGCGACGCGGAAGAGTTTTTCGGGGGCGGACTGTCCATCGGCGGGCTAATCTTAACTTGAGAGTCGCGCGAATTG
>DASVSK010000152.1:0-2714 GCA_036388135.1 Pyrinomonadaceae bacterium
GCTGCTCGGGCGGGAGCCCGGCCGCGACCGCGCGCACGTACGTCTCCAGCTTGCCGCCCGGCTCCGCCGACGCCGCCGTTGACGGACTCGCCTCCGGACTCGCGTCGGTCACGGGGCTCGCTTGCACCTCGGGGCTCGCGCCCGGGCTCGGCGCGGCGCGGTTCTCGGCGACGCCCGCGCCGCCTCCGTTCGCGGGCGCGTTCGGCGACGGCTCAACCAGACAGCCCGTGAGCAGCGACGAGAAGAGCAGGAGTGCGCGTGCCAGGTTTCGGTAGGACATTCGGGTTCTCTTCAGAAAGTGTTTAACACGCAGGGGCGGCGTGGCAATAATAAACGGCGGCGCGGTTTGAAGCCAGCCCGCGTGTCCAATCCGTCGGATGCTCAAATTATCGGTGCAAATCAAGGCTTATCAGAAATTTGTCTTAAACTTTTACGGTCAAATAGACAAGGCAAAGTGTTTAACACCGTGTTGACAATTTACTGTCATTTGTTAAAATGAACGTCCACCAGAACCCCCATTCTGGGCTTGCAGTTTGTCCTGAGTCGCTTAAGTACCGGACGGAGCCCCGACCCCCGTTGGCCGTTTCCGCTAGAAGCTGATTCGAGAATTTCTGTTTCAGCAGGCCCGCCACGGCCTCTTCATCCAAGGATTAATTTCATGAGTCGTACCGCCGTCTGGCTTGCCCTCGTGCTGACTCTGACCACGTTCGCGTGTGTCCCGTTCGCCGAGCCTTCCCGCGCGCAGTCTCTACAGAGTCTGCTGAGCCCGGGGCACAAGGCTTCGGCCGAGATCGTCCGCAAGGTCAACGGCGGGCAGGGGGCGGAGCGCGTGCGCGTCATCATCCAGCCGCGCGCCTCCTGGTCGGGCGAGCTCGACGCGGCGCTCTTCCTGAACGGGGCGGGCGACGTCCGCCGCTTCCAGAATTTTAACTTCCGCGTCGTCAGCCTGCCGGCGGGCGCGGCGGCGAGCCTCGCCCTGCGCAGCGACGTCGCCTACGTCTCCATCGACAAGGAGCTGCGCACGCTCGGCCACGTCTCGTCGACCACGGGAGCCGACGCCGTGCGCGCGACCGCCGGGACGACGACCTCGGGGCTCGACGGCACGGGCGTGGGCGTCGCCGTCATCGACTCCGGCATCGACACGACCCACAAGGCTTTCCTCGACAAGAGCAACGGCCTGCGCGTCGTCGCGAGCGTCGACTTCACGGGCGAGAACCGGACGGACGACCCGTACGGGCACGGCACGCACGTCGCCTCCATCGTCGCGGGCAACGGGCGCATCTCGAACGCCGCCTTCACGGGCGTCGCGCCGAACGCGAACGTCGTCAACCTGCGCGTGCTCAACTCGCAGGGCGTCGGGACGACTGCCTACCTCCTGCGCGCGCTCGACTGGGTGCTGGCGAACCGCGCCGCGCACAACATCCGCGTCGTCAACCTCTCGCTGGGGATGCCCGCCGTCGAGTCCTACCGCAACGACCCGGCGTGCCTGGCCGTGCGCAGGCTCGTCGACGCCGGGCTGGTCGTCGCGGCCGCGGCGGGCAACAACGGCAAGGACTCCTCGGGCAACAAGGTCTACGGCCACATCCACTCGCCCGGCAACGAGCCGTCGGCCATCACGGTCGGCGCGGCCAACACCTACGGCACCGACGCGCGCTCGGACGACGCGGTGACGACCTACAGCTCGCGCGGGCCCACGCGCAGCTACCGCGCGGACTCCCAGGGCGTCCGCCACTACGACAACCTCGTCAAGCCCGACCTCGTCGCGCCCGGCAACAAGATCGTCAACGCCGAGGCGGTCGACAACCACCTCGTCAGGCAGAACCCGTCGCTCGACGCGGGCGTGAGCCCCGTCGACAACCGCAAGCAGATGTTCCTGAACGGCACGTCGATGTCGACGCCGGCCGCGGCGGGCGCGGCCGCCCTGATGCTCCAGGCCAACCCGAAGCTCACGCCCAACCTCGTCAAGGCGCTTTTGATGTACACGGCGCAGCCGCTCTCAGGCTTCAACTACTTCGAGCAGGGCGCGGGGCAGTTGAACGTCGAGGGCGCGGTCAGGCTGGCGCGGCTCGTCCGCACGGACCTGTCGAACTCGACGCCGCTCGGCGACCCGCTGCTCACTTCGGGGCCGCCCGCGCCGCAGACGACCATCGCGGGCCACACCTTCGGCTGGTCGCGCGGCCTCGTCCTCAACTACACCTACGTGACGGGGCTGGAACTGATTACGAGGTTCCAGAAGGTCTACGGCGTGGGGATGCTGCTCGGCGACGGCGTCATCACGGGCGACGGCGTGATTACGGGTGACGGGGTCATCACCGGCGACGGCGTCATCACGGGCGACAGGTCTTTGATTACCGACGGCGTCATCACGGGCGACGGCGTCATGACGAGCGGCGGGGTCATCACGGGCGACGGCACTCTGTTCCTGAGCGCGTGGTCGCTCGTCGGCGACGGCACGCGGCTGCGCGACGGCGACGTCCTCGGCGACGGCGTGATTACGGGCGACGGGGTCATCACCGGCGACGGCGTCATCACGGGCGACCTGTTCCTACAGGCGCAGTCGGCCGCCCTGAACGGCGACGAGACCCCGGCGATGGCGGCCGGGGCGGACGACGGTGTAGACTGCCTCGACTATTGATACTTCTCACGTTCTGCCCCGCCTCACACGCACTGCTCCTCTCCCCGTTCAGCAGCGCGCCGCCGCGTTCGTGTCGGCG
>DASVSK010000153.1:0-1749 GCA_036388135.1 Pyrinomonadaceae bacterium
GTCCGCCTCCTCGCGCTCGGCGTTGATGCGCTCGAACGACTTGCGCGAGAGGTAAGCCTCGCCGCGCACCTCCACCTCGCCCCCGCCCCCGCCCTTCAGGCGGAGCGGGACGCTGCGGATGGTGCGCACGTTCTGCGTCACGTCCTCGCCCACGCGCCCATCGCCGCGCGTCACGCCGCGCGCGAGCACGCCACCGTCGTAGTGGACGGAGAGCGAGAGGCCGTCTATCTTCAGCTCGGCCACGTACTCGAAGGCGCGCCCGTCGGCCAGGCGGCGGCAGCGCTCGTCGAAGGCGCGCAGGTCTTCGAGGTTGTAGCTGTTGTCGAGCGAGAGCATCGGGCGGCGGTGGACGTACTCCGCGAACCCCTCGGCGGGCCGCCCCCCGACGCGCAGCGTGGGGCTGTCGGGCGTCCGGAACTCGGGGTGCTCCTCTTCGAGCGCGCGCAGACGCTCGACCAGCGCGTCGTACTCGACGTCCGTTATCTCCGGCCGGTCGTGGACGTAATAAAGCTCCTCGTGGCGGAGCACCTCCCCGCGGAGCTTCCTGATCTCGTCTTCGATGGTTTTGGCGGCGGTCGGCAACCTTTGCCTCGTTAAGTGATTGAAGTTACGCTCCGAGCTCCGGTACTTATTTTAGGGTAGAAGTTTGATTATCGACAAAAGGGCACTCAAAACAGCGTCAACACGCCTACGACCTCGTCTCTTTCCAGCGCCTCGATATCCTCATAATGTTTCCGGAGAATTGCTTCGATTGCCGCCGTCTTACAGTTACCTCGCCTTATCCAAATGACGTTCGGCGGGAAACCGAGGAATAGGCAGATGTCGCTGAAATCGGCATCTTTGGTCACAATCAGAAAGTTGCCGCGCCGAGCAAACTCCCACACCTCTTCGTCGTCAGACTGGTCGAGCCCGAGCAGGTAAACGTGATTTGACTCAGGATAAAGATCGGCCAGCCGTTTTATCAGGCGGGGTGACAGGTTATGGTCAAAGAGAAGCTTCACGCCCTGAATTTATCACTCCCAAGTTAGCTGGCGGATGCGCGGCATTACACGCGACACTACTAATTAAGCTTCGACCATCAACAGGCGCTTCTCGCGGTCGGCGGCGAAGGCAAGGCAGGCGAGGATATCCTCCCTCGTCAGGTAGGGGAAGTCTTCCAGAATCTCCTCCTGAGTCATACCAGAGGCGAGGTATTCGAGCACGTCGTAGACGGTCATGCGCGTGCCGCGGATGCATGGCTTGCCGCTGCGCTTGCCGGGCTCGATGGTGATGATCTTGCGGTAGTCCATGAAGCGATGATAGCAGAAAGGGCGCGGCGCTCAACCGTTATCTGTTGAGCTGGACGAGGGCCCCCGTGCCGCGCTTCTGCGGCTCGTCCGCGTCTAGTTCGGCGAGGCGGTGGATGACGCGGCCGAAGTATTTGACGCCCTGGATGAAGTCGTCGAGGCGTATGTTCTCGTCGGGGCCGTGGGGGTTGGAGCCGGAGTGGCTGACGCCGAAGGAGACGACGGGCGTCGGCGGCTGGTTCGCGCCGCAGACCGCGCCGACGGGGCCGCTCGCCGGGTCGAGCGGGTAGACGACGGGCGGCTTGCCGTAGACCTCTTCCGCGCCCGGTGCATCCGGCGGTCAGCGGTTGAGCTTGACGAGCGCGGTCTGGGCGCGCTTCGGGGGGGCCTCGTCTTCGAGCGCGGCGAGGCGGTGGATGACGCGGCCGAAGTACTTGATGCCCTGGATGAAGTCGTCGAGGCG
>DASVSK010000154.1:0-2181 GCA_036388135.1 Pyrinomonadaceae bacterium
GGGGGCCGGACGTCTTCCGCGAGCGCCTCATCCCGGAAGACCGCGAGAAGTTTGAAGCGGCCTTCGCCCGGGCGCTGGAGACGGGCGCGCTCGACTTTCAGGTGCGCGTGCTCCTGCCCGACGGCGGCGTCCGCTGGATTCACGACCGCGGGCGCGTCTACTACGACGAGCACGCCCGGCCGCTGCGCATGGCGGGCGTCACGACCGACGTCACCGACCGCAAGGAGGTGGACGGGCTGCTGCTGGTGAGCAAGGAGCGCCTGCGCCTGCTCCTCGACAGCGCCACCGACTACGCCATCTTCTCGATGGACGCCCGCGGGGTCATCGACAGTTGGAACGCGGGCGCGGAGCGCATCATCGGCTACGAGGCCGAGGAGGTCGTCGGCCGGCACTCGCGAATCATCTTCACGCCGGAGGACAGGGCGCAGGGCGCCGACGGGGAGGAGATGCGGACGGCGCGCGCCACGGGGCGCGCCACCGACGAGCGCTGGCACCTGCGCAAGGACGGCTCGCGCTTCTACGCCTCGGGCGTGCTCTCCACGCTCGGCGACGCGCCCGACTCGGGCTTCGTCAAGATCATGCGCGACCTCACCGCGCAGCAGCGCGCCGACGAGGAGCTGCGCGCCGCGCGCGACGGGCTGGAGCGCCGCGTCGCCGAGCGCACGGACGAGCTGCGCCTCTCGGTCGAGTCGATGCTTACGGAGGTCAAGGAGCGCCGCGCCGCCGAGGAGCACGCCCGCAACCTCGTCGGCCAGCTCGTCACGGCGCAGGAGGACGAGCGCCGCCGCATCTCGCGCGACCTGCACGACCACCTGGGGCAGCAGTTGACCGCGCTCCGGCTGAAGCTGGCCGCACTCAGGGAGGCGTGCGGGCAGGACGAGGTGGGGCGCTCGCGCGTCGAGGAGGTGCAGGCGCTCGCCGAGCGCATCGACTCCGAGGTGGACTTCCTCACCTGGGAGCTGAGGCCGACGGCGCTCGACGACCTCGGCCTGACCGCCGCGCTCTCCAACTTCGTGCGGGAGTGGTCGAGCCACTACCACATCCCGGCGGAGGCGCACGTCACGGGCTTCGGCACGGGGACGCTGAGGCTCTCGCCGCAGACCGAGACCTGCCTCTACCGCATCACGCAGGAGGCGCTCAACAACGTCTACAAGCACGCGCAGGCCGCGCGCGTCTCCGTCATCCTCGAACGCCGCGACGGGGAGGCCGTGCTCGTCATCGAGGACGACGGGGTCGGCTTCGACGTCGGCGACGCCGCGCACTGGAAGGGCGACCGCGGGCTGGGGCTCGTCGGGATGCGCGAGCGCGCGGCGCTGCTCGGCGGCTCGGTCGAGTTCGAGAGCGAGCCCGGCCAGGGCACGACCGTCTTCGCGCGCGTCCCCGTCGACGAGCGCCGGGCGGGGGGCGGCGGCCGTGAGTAAGATTCGCGTCCTGCTCGCCGAAGACCACCGGACGGTGCGCGAGGGCGTCCGCCTCCTGCTCGACTCGCAGCCCGACATCGAGTGCGTCGGCGAGGCGGGCGACGGCCGCGCCGCGCTCCGGCTGGCGAAGGAGCACGCGCCCGACGTCGTGCTGATGGACGTCTCGATGCCCGAGATGAACGGGCTCCGGGCGACCGAGCGGCTGCGCGAAGACTGCCCCGGCGTGCGCGTCGTCGCGCTCACGCGCCACACCGACAGGGCCTACATGCAGCAACTCCTCCAGGCGGGCGCGTCCGGCTACGTGCTCAAGCAGAGCGAGCCGGCCGTGCTGCTCCAGGCGGTGCGCGCGGTGGCCGCGGGCGACAGCTACCTCGACCCCGCCATCACGGGCAAGGCGCTCTCGGGCTACTTCGGCCGCAGGGCCGGGGGCGAGTCGGTCGCCGAGGTGAACCTGAGCGACCGGGAGGCGGAGGTGGTGCGGCTCATCGCGCTCGGCTACAGCAACAAGGAGATCGCCGCCCGCCTCACCCTGAGCGTCAAGACCGTCGAGGCGCACAAGGCCAACGCCATGCGCAAGCTCGACATGCACAGCCGCATCGACATCGTCCGCTACGCCATGCTCCGCGGCTGGCTCCAGGACACTTAAGGAAGGGTGAAGGGTGGGCCGAAGGCGGCTTGTCTTACGGCTCGTCCTTCGTCCTTCCTATCATCCTTCCTATAAGGGTTTTTCCCTACCCCCCTCTCCCATCTTCCCAATAGC
>DASVSK010000155.1:0-7275 GCA_036388135.1 Pyrinomonadaceae bacterium
GCCACGGACGCTCATCGTCGCCGGCGGCGTCGCCTGTAACGGCGCGTTGCGCGATGCGGCGGGCGCGGCGGGCGAACGCCTCGGCGTCCCGGTCTACTTCCCTTCCCGCCATCTCTCGACCGACAACGCCGCGATGATCGCCGCCGCCGGCACCGTCAAACTCCTCGCCGGCCAGCGCGACGGCCTCGACCTCGACGCCGACGTCTCGCTCCGCCTCCAGAACGTCGGCGTCGAAGAGGACACGCGGGCGCGCGGCCACGTGCATTACAGACTCTAAAGGAAGGCGGAGGGATGAAGGCCGGGCCGTACTTACTTCAGCCTTCACTCCTCCGCCTTCAGCCTTCCTACTTCCGCCCGCCCTACAGACCATGAAACGCTTGCACCTCTGGTTCGGGGCCGTCGTCCTGTTCGTGTTCCTGCTGACAGGGCAGTACATGGACTATCTGGACGTGCGCTCGGGCGCGCACGGCGAGACGGCGCGGGTGATGTTCCGCTCGCGCCACATCTACCTGCTGCTCGCGGGGCTGGTGAACCTCGGCGTCGGGTCTTACTTCGTCCGCCGCGGGCGCGGCTGGCGGGGGGCTTTGCAGTTGCTCGGCTCGGCGCTCGTCCTGGCCGCGCCCGCGCTGTTGCTCGCCGCGTTCTTCGCGGAGCCGGGCGAGCCGGGGCTCAAACGACACTTCACGCTGCCCGCGGTCGTCATTCTTTCCGCGGGGACGTTGCTCCACGCGCTGAGCGGGTTGGGGTCGGGCGCGGGCGTGCGGACAGACTGAAAGCCGCCCGGCTTCGCGAAGAGCGAGGGAGCCGGGCGGCTTTCGTCATGCCGCGCGTCAACGGATTCTCCCGAGGGAGATCGACGGCGACGGGCGACAATCTTTTCGGCGCGCGTGCGCGCCCACGGGTTTGCGGCGCGGCGGCCGCGCCCGAAGTTACCTGAAGTTCTCGGCCCCGCCGCTTTAGTCGCGCGCGGAGGCCAGCGTCTCGCCGGAGCGCTCGCCGATGACGATGCGGCGCGCGAACTTGAGCGGGTTCGCCACGTCGAGGTGAACTGTCACGACGTCGCCCACGCTCAGCTTCTTCATCTCGACGCGCTTGCCCTTGAGCGTCACGTGCGTGTCGGCGGCGTCGGTGGCGATGACATGCTCGACGCCGGTGCGCGCGACGACGGAGATGTGCCGCTTGTCGACCTCGACGACCTTCGCGTCGACCATCCGCACGTCCGTGTCCTGCTGTCCGCCGTCGGAGGCCGCGAGCGCGGGCGCGTACGCCGCGAGCGCCAACAGAACCGCGAACACACTTGCGAGGCTTCTTCTTCTCATCTCAAGGCTCCTGAATCGAACGGAAAAAAATCGAACGGAAAAGACTCTCGGGGTTTCTCACATGGCAACCAATATGCCGCGCGCCCCTTACGGGTAATAGCGTAAAAATTCCGGCAAAAGTATCAACCTCGGATTTGACCCCGCGCGCCCGTTCGTCCGCTTGTACGGCGTGAAGACGTTTCGTAACGGTACAGGGCGGTGCCGCGAGCCGCGCTGTTTGCCGTCCCCGGCCGGGAGCGGGTACTATTGCGGCTCCGGAACAGACGCCCGCGCGACCGTGTCTCCCGGCATCGCGCCGGCACATTCCCCGAGAAAATTTCTGCTTTTATGGCTGCGACTCAAGGCAAGGCGGTGAGGCTCTTCCGCTGTCTCGTGCTCTACGCGCTGGCACACTTCTGCGCCGACGCCGGCGCAGGGCAGCCGCCCGCCACGCGACAGACGCCCCCCACGCAACAGACGCCCGCGCCGCGCACCGGCCGCTCTTACGAGAGCGCGCCGCCCGCACGCCGCGCCGCGCCGCCCGCGCCGCAGTCGCCCTCGCCCGTCACCTTCGAGGACGTGGCCGCGCGGCTCGGCGTCAACTTCCGCCACGCGGCCTCGCCGACCTCGCAGAAGTACCTGCCCGAGACGATGGGCGGGGGCGTCGCGCTCTTCGACTACGACTCGGACGGCCGCCTCGACATCTTCTTCACCAACGGCGCGCTGCTCGCCGACCCGATGCCCGACGCCGCCGCGCCCGACAAGCGCGAGCCGCGCTTCTGGAACCGCCTCTACCGCCAGAAGCCCGACGGCACGTTCGAGGACGTGACCGGGCGCGCGGGCTTGCGCGGCGAGGGCTATTCGATGGGCGCGGCGGCGGGCGACTTCGACGGCGACGGCCACGCAGACCTCTACGTCGCGGGCTACGGCGCGGGCCGCCTCTACCGCAACCGCGGCGACGGCGCGTTCGAGGACGTGACGCAGGCTCGGAAGGCCGCCGTGCACGGCTGGGGGACGAGCGCGGGCTGGCTCGACTACGACCGCGACGGGCGGCTCGACCTCTTCGTCGCGCGCTACATGGACTGGGACTTCCGCGCGGGCTCGCTCCACTGCGGCTCGCAGGACGTTCGCGCCTACTGCCACCCCGACAACTTCAAGGGGGCCTCGCCCGTCCTCCTCCGCCAGAGGCCCGACGGCACTTTCGAGGACGTGAGCGCGCGCGCAGGCGTCGCCGACCCGGAGGGCAAGGGGCTCGGCGTCGTCTTCGCCGACTTCGACGACGACGGCCGCCCGGACGTCTTCGTCGCCAACGACAACGCGCGGCAGTTCCTCTTCCGCAACAAGGGCGACGGCACGTTCGAGGACGTGGCGCTCGTCGCGGGCGTCGGCTACGACGAGCACGGGAAATCCTTCGCAGGGATGGGCGTCGACGCCGCCGACTACGACAACGACGGGCGCGTGGACGTCTTCGTCACCGCGCTCTCGAACGAGACCTACCCGCTCTTCCGCAACAACGGCGACCTGAGCTTCACCTACGCGACCGGCACGACCGGGCTCTCGCCCATCACCGTCCCCTACTCGGGCTGGGGCGCGCGCCTCGCCGACTTCGACGCCGACGGCCTGCGCGACATCTTCGTCGCGCAGGGGCACGTGCTCGACACCATCGAGAAGACGACCGGCTTCATCGCCTACAGGCAGCCGCCGCTCCTGCTGCGCAACACGGGCGGGGCGTTCGTCAACGTCTCGGCCGCGGCCGGGCTCACGCGCGCGCTCGCCGCGCGCGGCGCGGCCTTCGGCGACCTCGACAACGACGGCGACACGGACGTCGTCCTCGCGCAGACCGACGGCCCGGCGCTCGTCCTGCGCAACTCCGGCGCGAAGAACCACTGGCTCGGGCTCGCGCTCGCGGGCTCGAAGGGCAACCGCCAGGGACTGGGCGCGCGCGTCGTCGTGACGGACTCGGCCGGCGGGCGGCAGGTCTTTGACGTGACCGCCGCCGGAAGTTATCTTTCTTCAAACGACACGCGCCTGATCGTCGGCCTGGGCGGCAAGACCACCGTCCGCACGGTCGAGGTTCGCTGGCCGGGCGGCAGGACGCAGACGCTCAACTCCCCCGCGGCCGACACATACCACACAGTCCGCGAGCAGCCCTGACGGGAGGAGTAGACGGTAGCCGTCAGCGCCCCGCGTCCCGGCCGCTGACGCCGACACCCGGACGATTCGACTAACGAAGGTTTTTCTACCGACTACCGTCTACTGACTACCGTCTACTTTTTTACAACACAGATGAAAAGCACTTCCCCTTCCGTCCGCCGCGCGCTCGCCGTCGCCGCCTTCGCTTCGCTCCTGCTCTTCCCCGCGCCGTCGTCGGCGCAGACGACGAACCAGCCGCCGCAGAAGCAACCCGCGCAGCCGCCGCAGGGCATGGGCGTCTCGACCGGCTCGGGGCTCGTCTCGGCGACGCGCCGCACCGCCGGGGTCACCGACCCGAAGGCACCCGTAGTCTTCGAGGACGTGACGGCGCGCACCGCGCTCGCGCAGTTCCGGCACCAGGCCGGGGGCCGCCGGAAGGACTACATCGTCGAGACCACGTCGGGCGGCCTCGCCGTCTTCGACTACGACAACGACGGGCTGCCGGACGTCTACCTCCTCAACGGCTCGACGGTGGCGGCCGAGCGCGGGAGGGAGAGGCCGCCGCGCGCCGCGCTCTACCGCAACCTCGGCGGCTGGAAGTTCGAGGACGTGACGGAGAAGGCGGGCGTGGCGAACGAGCGCTGGGGCATGGGCGTCGCGGTCGGCGACTACGACAACGACGGCTTCGCCGACCTCTACGTCGGCAACTTCGGCACCTCGCGCCTCTACCGCAACAACGGCAACGGCACCTTCACAGACGTCGCGCCCAGGGTCGGCGTCGCGCGCAAAGGGTGGTCGACCGGCGCGAGCTTCGGCGACTACGACAACGACGGCCGCCTCGACCTCTTCGTCCCCGGCTACGTCACGCTCGACCTCGACAACCTTCCGCCCTCACCCTCAGACGTGGCGAAGCCGGGTCAGGTCGCGCCGAACTTCTGCCAGTTCCGCGGCGTCCCCGTCCTCTGCGGCCCGCGCGGGCTCAAGGGCGAGCCCGACACCCTCTATCACCAGAAGCCGGACGGGACTTTTGAAGACGTCTCGGACAGGTCGGGCGTGAACGACGCGCCGCGCTACTACGGCTTCTCCTCGGCGTGGGTGCGCGTCGACGAGGACAGCCTGCTCGACCTCATCGTCGTCAACGACTCGACGCCGAAGCAGCTCTACCTCAACAAAGGCGACGGCACGTTCGAGGAGGTCGGCTACCCCTCGGGCGTGGCGCTCAACGAGAACGGGCGCGAGCAGGCGGGGATGGGGCTCGGCGTCGGCGACTACGACAACGACGGGCGCGTCGACTTCTTCGTCACGAACTTCTCCGACGACTCGAACACGCTCTACCACAACGACGGCGAGGGCAACTTCACCGACGTCACCTTCCAGGCGGGGATGGGCGAGCCCTCCATCCCCTTCCTCGGCTGGGGCGCGGCGTTTCTCGACTACGACGCCGACGGCTGGAAGGACGTCATCGTCGCCAACGGCCACGTCTACCCCGTGGTCGACAGCCAGCAGTGGGGCACGTCCTACGCGCAGCAGCTCCTGCTCTTCCGCAACCACCCGCACCACGACGCGCAGCAGGCCGCGAAGGGCACGCGCCTCTTCCAGCGCGTCGCCGCGGCCCCCGGCTCCGGGCTCGCCGAAGCCTGGCCGAGCCGCGGCCTCGCCTTCGCCGACCTCGACGCGGACGGACGCCTCGACCTCGTCCTCAACAACACCGACGCCGCGCCCACCGTGCTCCGCAACGTCTCGGACGCGAAGGGCCACTGGCTGCGCCTGCGGCTCGTCGGCGACCCGGCGCGCAAGAGCCCGCGCGACGCGACCGGCGCGACCGTCTACGTCACGACCGGCAAACTCCGCCAGCGAGCCGACGTCACGAGCGGCGGCAGCTACTCCTCGCAGAACGACCCTTGCCCCTACTTCGGCCTCGGCGCGGCGACGAAGGTAGACAAGCTCGAAGTCCGCTGGCCCGACGGCTCCAACGAGACCTTCGACGTCCCCGCCGTCGACAAGACCATCACACTCACGCAGGGCAAGGGCGCGAAGTAGTTTTCTTTAAAGCAAAGCCGGCCCCAGGTTGGGCTCGCCTTCGGCGAAGCGCGTGGGGCGGAGGGCGCGGACGTCTAGGGCGTGGGCCGCGCCGTCGAGGATGATCTCGGCGAGCAGTTGGCCGAGCGCGGGCGAGTGCATGACGCCGTGGCCGGAAGAGCCGTTGGCGAGGTAGAAGTTCTCGAAGCCGGGCGCGGGCCCGAGGAGGGCGTGCCTGTCCGGCGTCATCTCGTAGAGCCCGGCCCAGCACGCCGCGCGGTCTATCTCCGCGCCCTTCAGACACGGCACGCGCTCGCGCGCCTTCGACACGACCGCCGCCAGCCACCCCTCCTCGAAGCCCGTCCCGAAAGGGTCTGCGGCCACGCCCGACTCGTCCGGCCAGAGCAGGAGCACGCGCCCGTCGCGCACGCGCAGGGGGAACCCGTCGCCGACGTAGATGGTCATCGGCATCGCCTCCGGCAGCAGGCCGAACGGGCGCGTGACCGCCACCTGACGGCGCAGCGGCGTCACGGGAATCTCGACGCCGGCCGCGCGCGCGACCGACGCCGCCCACGCGCCCGCCGCGTTCACCACGCTCCCGGCCGAGACCTCGCCCGCGCTCGTCAACAGCGACGAGACCTTACCCCCGCCGTCCGTGCGCGCGCCTTCGACCGTGACGCCGTACTCAAAACTCGCGCCGAGCCGCCCGGCGGCCTCCGCGTAGCCGCGCATGATTTCGAGCGGCCGCACGAAGCCGTCCGCCGGGCAGAAGACGCCTCCCGCCACCCCCTCCGTCTTCAAAGCCGGGTTGAGCCGCGCGACCTCCTCGGCGTTCAACGCGCGCACTTCCGCCAGCCCGCACTCGCGCTGCACGGCCTGCGCCGACACGAGTGCTTCAAGCTCGCCCGCGTCCCGCGCCACGAAGAGATAGCCGTACTGGCGGAAGCCCGGGTCGACGCCCGTCTCCTCTTCAAAGCGGAGCAGCTTCTCGCGCGAGAGGAGCGAGAGGCGGACGTTGACCGCCGTCCCGAACTGCGCGCGGAACCCGCCCGTCGCGCGCCCCGTGCTACCCTCGCCCGGCCGCGCGCCGCGCTCCAGCACCAGCACGTCGCGCACGCCCCGCGCCGCGAGGTGATAGGCCACGCTCGCGCCCACCACACCTCCCCCGACGATGACCACTTCGGCAGTAAGCATAAGGAAAAAAGTAGACAGTAGACAGTAGTCAGTAGTCAGTAGTCAGTAGTCAGTAGAAAAACCTTCGTTAGCGAAGGGTCAGCCTGAAAGCGTCAGCGCCCGTTAAGCGGAGCCTACTGACTACTGTCTACTGTCTACTGTCTACTCCTCCCCCTTTCAGGCTTCCGCCAGGCCGAACTTGCTGGCGAGGACGAGGCTGATCGCGCCCAACATCGTCGGCTCGTCGAGGGTCGAGGCGACGATGCGCGCCGAGGGGAGGCCGCGCCGGATGCTGCGCTGGATGGTCTCTTCGAGCGAGGGCGCGATGATGGGCCAGGCGCGCGTGATCTGGCCGCCGACGACGACCGCCTCGGGCGAGAGCCCGACGATGAGGTTCGAGATGCCGATGCCGAGGTAGTGCGCCGTCTCGGTGAGCGCGTCGATGGCGGGCTGCTCGCCGCCGAGCGCGCGTTCGACGACCTCGGCGAAGAGGACGGGCGCGGCGGTGCCCGAGTTGTTCAGGTAGCGCGCGACGGCCGCGCGCTCCGACGCGAACGCCTCCCAGCAGTCGCGGTTGCCGCAGGAGCAGGCCACCGGCGCGTTCTGCGCGACGATCATGTGGCCGAACTCGCCCGCCGCGCCGCGCTCGCCG
>DASVSK010000156.1:0-6152 GCA_036388135.1 Pyrinomonadaceae bacterium
GACGATGAGAAGATGGTACGTAGCCCTCGGGCTACTCCTGTGCTTTTTCGCGCTCGCCCCGGCGGCCGCGGCGCAGACGCGGGCGACGAGGCTGGAGGGGACGGTCGTCTGCTGCGCCGACTGCTGGGCCGAGGCCGACCGGACGAAGGTCGCCTTCGGCACGGCCGAAGACCTGCTGAAGGCTAAGTCGTGCGTCGAGGGCGGCGACCCCACGCTGATCGCCGTGCGCGAGGGCGACAAGTTTACGCTCTACCAGCTCGAACAGGGGAAGTTCCGCCTGCCGGGGAAGAACTGGCTGGAGTTCGTCGGGAAAGGCGTCGCCGTCACCGGCGCGGTCGGTAAAAAGAAGGGCGCGGATGTCGTCCGCGTCGATACCCTCGAAGTGCTGGCGAAGAGCCCGGCCGAGCAGGAGGCGGAGAAAGCACTCGGCGGCGAGGCCGAGCTGACGCTTAAAGACCTCTTCGGGGCCGAGCAGCGCCTGAGCGCCTTCAAGGGGCGCATCGTGGTGCTGAACTTCTGGGCCACCTACTGCGTGCCCTGCCGCACGGAGATGCCCGACCTGGCGGCGGTGCAGAACGAGTACGCCGCGCTCGGTGTGCAGGTCATCGGGGCGTCGGCCGACGAGGCGGGCGACCGCGCCAAGGTGATGCAGTTCATCAAGGAGACAAAGCTCAATTTCCTCGTGTGGCTGGGGGCGACGACGGCCGACATGACGCGCTTCGGCCTGGGCGGGGCGCTCCCCGGCACCGTGGTCATCGGGCGCGACGGGAAGATCGCGAAGGTCATCTCCGGCGTCATCAAACTCCCCGAGCTGAAGAAGCAGCTCGACTCGATGCTCGCCGCGGCCGAGGCCGCCGTGCCGGCTGCGGCCGAAGGCCAAAAGCGTGAGGAGGCGGCGACCGCCAAGCCGAAGCGTGCGGAAGCCTCCAGCGTGCCCTCCTGACCGCTTTGACCCGGGGAGGGCCGCGCCGTGAGCGGGGCAGAAGAAGAGACCGGACAGAAATGGACGTTCGGCGTGCGGGTGATCGCCAACCAGATCGACCGCGCGCGCTGGCGTAACACTTTAACTTACAGATTCCACCCGAGGTTCACAGCAGGGGTGGAATACAACCCGCTGGCCGGGAAGGTGAGCCCGATTGCTAACTTCGTCGCGCTGACGGAGACGCATAAGAGGCCCGCCGTCATCCTCGGCACGAGTTCCGACCGCATCGGGACGCCTTCGGGACAGTCGTTCTACGTAACCGCGAGCAAGGACCTGAAGCACGCGACTGACTGGCCTATCGCGCCCTACGTCGGGCTGGCCTACGGCACTTACGAGGATCGCCTCCGGCCCATCGGGGGATTGAACATCTACTACAAAGAGCGATGGTCATCTACCATCCTCTTCGACGGGGTGAGGGTTCACCCGCTCGTCAACTACGCCCGCGACCGGCACGTCTTCTCGTTCGTCATGGAGCGTGGGCGTAATCCGGGCGTGAGCTACAGCGTCTCATTCTGAGGATTCATGAGCGGACAAGTCATACAGATCGGCGGGGGCGGACGCGCCGCGCTGGTGAGGCGCGGCCGACTCCTCGAATACCTGACGATAGGTTGGAACTCCCTGGAGGGCCTGATCGCCGTCGCCGCGGGCCTCGCCGCCGGGAGCATCGCCCTCGTGGGGTTCGGCTTCGACTCGGTGATCGAGGTCACTTCGGGGGCGGCGCTGCTGTGGCGGCTGCACATGGACGCGCCCGAGAGGCGCGAGCGCGCCGAGAGGGTGGCGCTCAAGCTCGTCGGCTGGAGCTTCCTGCTGCTGGCCGCCTATGTGGCGTTCGACGCCGTTAAGGCACTCGTGCTGCGTGAGCCGCCGGAGGCGAGCTACGTCGGCATCGCCCTGGCCGCCCTCTCGGTAGTGGTGATGCCGATGGTCGCGCGCGCGAAGCGCAAAGTGGCGGCGGGGCTAAACAGTAGGGCGCTCCAAGCCGACTCGCGGCAGACCGACATCTGCGCGTACCTCTCCGCCATCCTGCTCGGCGGGCTTCTCCTGAACGCGCTCGTCGGCTGGTGGTGGGCCGACCCCGTCGCGGCGCTCGTCATGGTGCCCATCATCGCGAAAGAGGGCGTCGAGGCCCTGCGCGGGGAGCAGTGCTGCGGCGACGACGCGTGCCACTAAAGAAGCTAGGAATTTGTGCTTGACCCTGTAGCCATCTACAGGATTTATACTGCCCTACAAAGTGAATCGGCCGTCTGAATGGGAAGGGTGTAGGAAAGAGATGAGAAGAACACTTACGGCTCTGTTCGGCTTGGTTCTCCTCTTCGGAGGGGCGGGGACTTCCCGCGCCGAGGTCAAGCGCGTCCAGATGCACATCGGGGGCTACCTCTGCGGCAATTGAGTCTTCAACATCCAGAAGGCCGTGAGCCGTCTCGACTACGCACCGAAGCTGAAGGACATTGAGATCACCGACATCAAGAAGGGCCTCGGCGTCTTCACGCCGAAGCCCGACCGGGCGGTCTCCTTCGCCGCCCTGAAGAGCGCGCTGAAGAAGGCCGGGTACGCGCTCGACTCCGCCGACATCACCGTCTCGGGGGTGCTCGGCAGCGACGGGAAGAACTGGTGGCTCGTCGCCGAGCCTTCGGGCCAGCGTTTCTCGCTCGAAGGCCCGGACGTGGAAAAGGCGCTGGCAGGGTACTCCCCGGACTCGCGCGTCGAGGTCACGGGCGATTGGAAGACTGTGGGGGAGGGCGCGTCGGCGCGAGAAGTGGTCTCGCCCCGCGAGGTGAAGAAGGCGGAGGAGAAGACCAAGGCGGCAACGGCGAGAGCGTCTGAGGGTTCACGGGCACCGGCCGTGAGGTTCGTGGCCGCGGGTTTCAACGCTCCGCCGTCGGCACCTTTCTCCGGCTCTCTCGTGAGGGCTGAGCCGGCGACGAAGGCAGAGCCCGCGGCGCCGATCCGAGTGACCTCGCCGGGGCTGACCGTCTACAAGGGGGGTGCGGTCGTGCCGCGCCTCTACCTCGTCGAGCAGCACCTCGGCGGCCTGGAGGTGAGCCGCCAGGTCTTCCAGTTGAGCGTCTCCTACACCCCGACGCAGAGGACGCAGGTCGAAGTCGAGGTGCCGGTCTCGCGCACGTCTTTCAAGGATGGCGCCACCTCCGGGTCGGGGGTCGGCTTGGGCAACGTCACGCTGTGGGGCAAGTACCGCTTCTTCAGGAAGGTGAAGACCTACGGCGACCGCCAGGCGTCGGCGCGCTTCGGGCTGGAGCTGCCGACCGGCAAGAAGGGCGCCCCTACTGCGGCGGAGGTGAATGCGCCGGCCTTCGTGCGGCAGCAGCTCACACCCATCTCGGGCGGTCTCTCGCCGCATTTGGACGTAAGTTTCTCTCAAGCCGGCGGGCGCTTCATCTTCGGCGGCAACGTCGAGGCCGTCCTGCGCTCCGACAGCGACGGCTTCCGCATGGGCCACGAGGTGCGGGTCAACACCGACCTGGAATACGTGCTGCTGCCGTTCAAGTACGAGCAGCCGGGCAAGGAGTTGTTCCTCATTCTTGAGTCGAGCTTCGTCCACCGCGGCAGGGGCCGCGTGGGCGGCGCTGAGGTGGCGGGGAGCAACTCGACCGAGTATTACCTCGCGCCGGGGCTCCAGTACGCCGCCAATCCGCGCTTCGTCGTCGAGGGGAGTGTGCAGTTGCCCGTCGTGCGCAACACCGGGCCTCTCGTGCTCCTTAACGACAGGAACATCCTGCTGGGCGTCAGATACCTGTTTTGAAGAGAGGCGGCGTGAGAGCCTTAGCCCTACTGCTGCTACTCGTCTTCCTGCCGGCAGCCGCTCGCAGCCAGACACAGGAGGCCCCTTCAGTAACGCTGAAGGATTTGCGGGGGCGCGTCCACCGCCTGAGCGACTACAAGGGGAAGGTCGTGCTGCTGAACTTCTGGGCCACGTGGTGCCCGCCATGCCGGGCAGAGGTGCCCGACCTCGTTAGATGGCAGCGCGAGTACCGGCACGAGGGCCTCCAAGTGGTCGGCATCACCTACCCGCCGCCCGACCGGGCCGCCGTGAGGAGCTTCGTCCGCAGGCATCAGGTCACCTACCCTGTCCTTCTGGGCTCGAAGGGTACGAAGGCGCTCTTCGATCTAAGCGAGACGCTGCCCTTTACGGTCGTGATAGACCGGGAGGGGCGGGTCCGGGAGAAGATCGAAGGGATACTCTTGCCCGACGAGTTCGAGGAGAAGGTCAAGCCGCTGCTCCGGCGAGACGTGGCCGACACGTCAGCGCCGGCACCCGAACGGCGGTGATGCCGGGGCGGGATGAGCCAAGATATAAACAGCATAAACCGTATACGAGGTCGCAAAGGCGATGACGAACGAAGCGCACGCGGCTCAGGAGTCGCCAATAGCCTGCGACATGAGCGCCATCGCGCCCGGCGAGAGGGCGCAGCACATCGACACGGGAGAACATCTGTTCCGCGCCGTGTTAGAGATTCAGGAGCTGCCGGACGGCTACGCCTTCCGCCTGCCCGCCGACACGGTCACGCTTCTAAAGGCGGCGGAGTTCGTCTCCCTGGAGCGGCTCTGCTGCCCGTTCATGGGCTTCACGCTCGTGGTCGAGCCGGAAGGCGGTCCCGCCTGGCTACGGCTGACCGGGCGCGAGGGGGTGAAGGCGTTCATCCGCGAGGAGGTCGGCGGCCTCCTCGGCATCGCTATTAACTGGGAGGGTACGAAGTGAGCGCGATGGCGCGCTCCGCCCTCTTCTTCGTGCTGGCCGGGCTGATGGAGATCGGCGGCGGCTACCTGATGTGGCTCTGGCTGCGCGAGCGGTGGGCGTGGTGGGTCGGCGCACTCGGCGCGCTTGTCCTCGTCGGCTACGGGGTGGTGCCGACGTTACAGCCCGCGAACTTCGGGCGCGTCTACGCGGCCTACGGCGGCGTCTTTATTGTGATGTCGGTGATGTGGGGCTGGTGGGTCGACGGGCAGCGACCGGACCGCTGGGACGTGATCGGCGCGGCGCTGTGCGTGGCCGGAGTCATAGTCATCATGTACTCGCCGCGCGAGGGCGGGAGTGCCTTAGACGGCTTCAAGCAAAGCTGACGGGTGATGGAATCCCTGCTGAAGTATTTCCTACCCGCATACCTGGCCGCGTACTTCTTCGCGGCCTTCTTCTGGCGCTCGTTCGTGGTGTGGAAGAGGACGGGCGTCAACCCGCTCGTCTTCAAGGGCTCCGACAACGCGCACGACTACATCGGGTGGGTCTTCAAACTCCTGTTCGCCGCGGTCGTGGCCGCCGTGGCTGTGTATTCCATCTCGGAGCGGCTTTACCAATACCTGACGCCCATCACCTGGCTCGAACGCCGAGGGCTTCAGGCGGCGGGGGGTGTGCTTCTACTTATTTCGCTCGGGTGGACGGTGGCGGCGCAGGCGCAGATGGGTGAGTCGTGGCGCATCGGGATCGATGAGGAGAACCGGACGCCGCTGGTGCGCAAAGGCGTCTTCGGCCTCTCCCGAAACCCCATCTTCCTCGGGATGATTTCGACGCTGCTGGGTCTGTTCCTCGTGACCCCGAACGCCGTCACGCTGCTCGTTCTGGGTCTCGGCGTCGTGCTCATCCAGATACAGGTGAGGCTCGAAGAGGAGTTCCTCTCAAGTGCCCATGGCGAGGACTACGAGGGATACCGCCGCGACGTACGCAGGTGGCTGTAACGGATGGCCTTCCTCGGAGTTTTCCATTTGCCCGAGCACATGTTGAGGGCGTCGGCGGGATTGGAGCAGGCGCGGCGCGCGTAGGGTCTTCCGCGCCTGCTCGCTTTTATTTCCTTCATTCGAGGCGCAAGCCGGGATACGGGTTGTTAACCGGGCAAAGCGCTGCACGACTGGTAGGCGCCGGTCGGGTCGATGGCGTCCTTGCCCTGCTCGATGTGGCGGATGATGCCTTCCTTGTCGACGGTGAAGGTGGCGCGCGTGCCGTAGCCGCCCTCCTCGTCGAAGATGCCGTAGTCGCGCACGGCCTTTCGCTTGAAGTCGCTCAGGAGCGGGAAGGTCGCGCCGATGTCCTCCTTGAAGCGGCGGTTCGCCGCGAAGCTGTCTACGCTTATTCCCAGAACCTGCGTGTTCGTCTGCTCGAATTTGGCGATATCAGCCTGATACGCCTTCATCTCGCGCGTTCAACCGCCGGTGAAGGCCA
>DASVSK010000157.1:0-2405 GCA_036388135.1 Pyrinomonadaceae bacterium
GTCAAGGCGAAGGACGCGGCCGGGCCGTGGTCGGAGCCGCTGCTGGTCAAGGAGGCGAAGGGCTGGATCGACCCGTGCCCGCTGTGGGACGACGACGGCCGCGCCTACCTCGTGACGGGCGTGGCCGCCAGCCGCTCCGGCGTCAAGAGCATCATCGTCGTCAGCCGCATGAACGCGGAAGGGACGCGGCTGCTCGACGACGGCGTCATCGTCTTCGACGGCCACGACAAGCACCCGACCGTCGAAGGCCCGAAGTTCTACAAGCGGAACGGCTACTACTACATCTTCGCCCCAGCGGGCGGCGTCGAGACCGGCTGGCAGTTGGTCTTGCGCTCGCGCAGCGTCTACGGCCCGTACGAGGAGCGTGTCGTGCTGGCGCAGGGCAAGACCACGGTCAACGGCCCGCACCAGGGCGCGTGGGTCCAGACGCAGACCGGCGAGCACTGGTTCCTGCACTTCCAGGACAAGGGGCCGTACGGCCGCGTCGTCCACCTCCAGCCGATGCGTTGGGCGGGTGACTGGCCCGTGATGGGCGCAGACCCGGACGGCGACGGCACGGGCGAGCCGGTGCTCAGGTTTAAGAAGCCGGACACGGGGAAGGTCTGGCCGGTCGTGACGCCGCCCGACTCGGACGAGTTCGACGAGCCGCGGCTCGGCCTCCAGTGGCAGTGGCACGCCAACCCGCAGACCAACTGGGCCTTCCCGACGGGCGCGCTGGGCTACCTGCGCGTCGTCAACGTGCCGCTCCCCGAGGGTCACAAAAACCTCTGGGACGTGCCCTCGCTGCTGTTGCAAAAGTTCCCCGCGCCGGAGTTCACCGCGACGACCAAGCTCACCTTCACGCCGCGCACCGACGACGAGAAGACGGGGCTGTTGGTGATGGGACTCGACTACGCTTACCTCTCCGTGAAGAAGCGGCCGGAGGGGCTCTTCGTCTCGCAGGTCGTCTGCAAGGACGCGGACAAGCAAGGGGCGGAGCGCGAGAGCGCGGGCGTGCCGCTGAAGGGGAGCACGGTCTACCTGCGCGTGCGTGTGACGAGTAACGCCGCCTGCACCTTCAGCTTCAGCGAGGACGGCAAGACGTTCAGGCCCGTCGGCGAGCCTTTTACCGCGCGGCAGGGGCGATGGATAGGCGCGAAGGTCGGCCTCTTCGCCTCGCGCGTCGGCCGGACGCGCGAACACGGCTACGCCGACTTCGACTGGTTCCGTTTCGAGTAAGTCCGTCGCACACTCTCCCGTATGAACATGAAAAAACTCAGACTCTCGCGCGCTGCCGCGGCCGCCGCCGTCCTCTTTCTCGCCGCCCTCCTCGCCGCCGCCTGCGTCGAGCAGCAGCAGCAGCAGACGGCCGGCGGTGGGCCGAAGAAGGGCGTCATCCGCATCGGCCTCTCGATGGACACGCTTAAGGAGGAGCGCTGGCAGCGCGACCGCGACCTGTTTCTGGCGCGCGCGCGCGAGCTGGGCGCGGAGGTGCTCGTGCAGTCGGCCAACGGCGACGACCGCCTGCAGACGCAGCAGGCCGACAACCTTCTGACGCAGGGCGTCGACGTGCTGGTCGTCATCCCGCACAACGGCGAGATAGCGGCCTCCATCGTCGAGGCGGCCAAACTGCGGAACGTGCCGGTCATCTCCTACGACCGTCTGATACGCAGCAGCGAGCCAGCGCTCTACATCTCGTTCGACAACGAGAAGGTCGGCGAGCTTCAGGCGCGCTACCTTCTGGAGCGCGCGCCGCGGGGCAACTACCTGCTCATCGGCGGGGCACCCACGGACAACAACGCGCTGCTGTTCCGCAAGGGTCAGATGAACGTCCTGAAGCCCGCGGCCGACCGCGGCGACGTGAAGATAGTCTCCGACCAGTGGGCGAAGGACTGGCTGGCGAGCGAGGCGCTGCGCATCACGGAGGACGCGCTGACGAAGTCGGGCAATCAGGTGACGGCGGTCGTCGCCTCTAACGACGCCACGGCGGGCGGGGCCGTCTCGGCGCTCGAAGTGCAGCGGCTCGCCGGCAAGGTTCTGGTCTCGGGTCAGGACGCAGACCTCGCGGCGCTGCAACGCATCGTCGCCGGCACGCAGACGATGACCGTCTACAAGCCCGTCCACCTGCTCGCGCGCCGCGCCGCCGAGGCCGCCGTCTCGCTCGCGCGCGGCGAGAAAGTCCCGACCACCTCCGCCATCAACAACGGCAAGACGGACGTGCCCTCGATACTCCTTGAGCCGGTGGTGGTCGACAAGGGGAACATCGTCGAGACGGTCGTCAAAGACGGCTACCAGAAGCTCGAAGCCGTCTACGAGAACGTCCCGCCCGACCAGAGGCCGAAGCCTTAGGCCGTGCGGGGCGGCCGTGCCGCACGTCGGAAAACATTAACCGCGGAGAGGCGGGGACGCGGCCGAAACAAAGGCCG
>DASVSK010000158.1:0-7475 GCA_036388135.1 Pyrinomonadaceae bacterium
CGAGCGCGAGGGCGCGCTCAAGCCCGGCGGCACCATCATCGAGGCCACGTCGGGCAACACCGGCATCGGGCTCGCGCTCGTGGCCGCGGTGCGCGGCTACCGCTGCATCTTCGTCATGACCGAGAAGGCTTCGGTCGAGAAGGTTCGGTACCTGAAGGCGCTCGGCTCGGACGTGGTCGTCGTGCCGGCGACGGCCAAGCCGGGCACGCCCGACCACTACGTCGAGACCGCGCGCCGCATCGCGCGCGAGACGCCGAACAGCTTCTACCCCGACCAGTACTCGAACCCGAACAACCCGGAGGCGCACTACCGCACGACGGGGCCCGAGCTTTGGGAGCAGACCGAGGGGCGCATCACGCACTTCGTCTCGGGGCTCGGCACGGGCGGCAGCATCTCGGGGACGGGGCGCTTCCTCAAGGAGAAGAACCCGAACGTCCGCGTCGTCGGCGCAGACCCCTACGGCTCGGTCTTCAAGACCTACAAGGAGACGGGGCGGACGCACGAGGTGACGCCGTACCTCGTCGAAGGCATCGGGCAGGAGGTCGTCCCCGGCAACGTCCACATGCGTTACGTGGACGAGATAATCAACGTCACCGACCGCGAGTCGTTCGAGCTGTCGCGCCAGCTCGGCCGGCAGGAGGGCATCTTCTGCGGCGGCTCGACGGGGACGAACCTCGCCGCCGCGCTCAAGGTGGCGCGCCCGCTCGACGAGACGGGGCTCGTCGTCTTCGTCGTCTGCGACACGGGCGAGCACTACCTGACCAAGCACCACTCGGACGAGTGGCTGAAGGAGAAGCGCCTACTGGAGCCGCGCAGCATGAACGCCGGGCTCATCAGCAGCACCAAGGCCGCGGGCGAGCGGCCGCGCGTCCTCTCGGTCGCGCCGGGCGAGACGGTCGCCGCGACGCTCGCGCAGATGGACAAGCACGGCGTCACGCAGTTGCCCGTCGTCGAGGAGGGCAAGTCGGTCGGCTCGGTGCGCGAGAACCGACTGCTCGCCAAAGTCCTCGGCGACCGCGACCTGCTCGACGCGGCCGTGAGCCAGTTGATGGAGCCCGCCTTCCCCGTCGTCGACGTCGACGCCACCTCGGCCGAGGTCACGCGGCTGCTGCGCCGCAACCCGGCCGTCCTCGTCGAAGAGTTCGGCCGCATCACCGGCATCATCACGCGCCACGACATGCTCGACGTCCCCAACTTCGGCGGGCGCTGACTCCGGGCGTCGCACGGTCGGCGGCGGGGCGGGTTGCGGTTCTGCACGGAACCGCACCCGCCCTGTTCACGCGTGGCTCTGGATTTCGCGGGGCGGGCGGCGTAGAATGAGCCGAGGCTTTCGCCCCCTCGAAATCGACCGAAACCGCCGGGACGACGCGACCGCGCCGAAACCCGTGACGCCACATCTCACCAACCTGACAGTTCTCTCCGCAGTCGCCCCGCGACCGCGGGCGGCTTTTATCAGTTCCCGTTTGTGCGAACGCGTGGACGCACGCCCGGCTGGGAGGCTCCTTTGGTTCAAGCATTGAGTGAAGGCGAGTCGGCGAGCGGCGCGCCCGCGGGCGAGGCCCTGCAAGCCTCCGCGGGCGGGCTCGCGCCCCGGTTCGGCTGGGACGGGACGGGCGGCGGCGAGCACTTCGTGCAGTTCTACGAGTCGGACGAGTTCCTGCTCGACTCGCTGGCCGACTACGTCGCCGAGGGGCTCGCCGACGGCGACGCCTGCGTCGCGGTCGCGAAGGCGGCGCGGCGCGAAGGGCTCGACG
Source organism: Pyrinomonadaceae bacterium (assembly GCA_036388135.1). GTDB lineage: Bacteria > Acidobacteriota > Blastocatellia > Pyrinomonadales > Pyrinomonadaceae > QHXN01. The sequence continues at coordinate 1,755 of DASVSK010000158.1, forward strand.
GGCGTCTGCTCTCGCGCGGTCTCGACCCGGAGGCCGCGCGCCTGCGCGGGCAGTTCGTCACGCTCGACGCGGCCGAGACGCTTTCCGAGTTCATGGTCGGCGGGATGCCGGAGCCTTCGCGCTTTCAAGAGGTCGTCGGCGGACTGGTGGCGCGGGCGGCCGAGGGGCGGCGGCGCGTGCGCGTCTTCGGCGAGATGGTCGCGCTGCTCTGGGCGGAGGGGAACGGCGACGCCGCCATCCGGCTCGAAGCGCTCTGGAACGGCCTGCAAAAGTCACACCCCTTCCAGCTCTTCTGCGCCTACCCGATGAGCTGCTTCGGCGGCGAGGCGCACGCCGAGTCTCTCGGCCACGTCTGCGCCGAGCACTCGCGCGTCGTCCCGGCCGAAAGCTACGCGGCGCGCGCTGGCGCGGACGAACGCCTCCTCGCCATCATCGAGCTGCAACGCAAGGCCGCCTCGCTCGAAGCCGAGATCGCCGAGCGCCAGCGCCTCCTCGTCCGCGAGCAGGCGGCGCGCGCCGAGGCCGAGGAGGCCAACCGCCTCAAGGACGAGTTCCTCGCCACCGTCTCGCACGAGCTGCGCACGCCGCTGACGGCCATCATCGGCTGGTCGCACATGCTCACCCTCAAGGGGCTCGACGAGGCGACGACGCTGCGGGGGCTGGAGACCATCGAGCGCAACGCGAAGGCGCAGGCGCAGTTGGTCGAAGACATCCTCGATGTCTCGCGCGTCATCACGGGCAAGCTCCGTCTGAGCATCGCGCCGGTCGACCTCGCCGCCGTCGTCAACGCCGCCGTCGACGCGGTGCAGTTGGCCGCCGACGCGAAGGGCATCCGGCTTGAGGTGACGCTCGACCCTTCGGCGCTTCACGTCTCGGGCGACGCGGGGCGGCTCCAGCAGGTGGTCTGGAACCTGCTCTCGAACGCCATCAAGTTCACCGGCGCGGGCGGGCGCGTCGGCGTCTGCCTGAAGCGCACCGACCCCGGCGTCGAACTGCTCGTCTGCGACGACGGCTGCGGCTTCAGCCCCGACTTCCTGCCCTTCATCTTCGACCGCTTCCGACAGGCCGACGGCACCAGCACGCGCCGCCACGGCGGCCTCGGCCTCGGCCTCGCCATCGCGCGCCACCTCGTCGAGCTGCACGGCGGGACGATCAACGCCGCCAGCGAGGGCGAGGGGCGCGGCGCGACCTTCACCGTCAGGCTCCCGCTCGCCGCCCGCAACTAGCCGAACGCTACGCCGGGAAGCGACGCGGAGCGAACTAAACAACGCCCGGGGCCGCACACCGCTTTGCCGCCCGACCTCCTGCGACCAACCCACCCCTGCACAACGCCCCGCGCTCTCGTCACCGACGCGCGGCCGACGCCAAGTGCGTCAGGCCGAGACGACCTGCGAAACGGCAAATCCGATGGCGGAAATCCCCGAAGTTGAGCCGTTCTTGCCGCGGAGCGCCTAAGCGAGCTGGCCTACCCCGGAAACGTCAACGAAAAATCAATCTGTTCCGCCCGCGCGAAACAGATAAGAATCACTACTCAACAATTGCGGCTAGTAGTATGGGACAATAGTAAATGCGTTGAAATGGGCGTCTTTACTGGTGCCGAATAGTACGTCTACCATTCGTTGGGCTGCTCGCCCCATATGAGGGTACGCTAATCAGAATGAAGAAACCTGTTCCCATTGTTATTCTTTCGATCCTTACAATGCTGAATGGTGGCGTGGCTCTTGTGCTTGGCGTGATGACGCTTCTCGGGAGCCGGATGCTGTTCACGCCGCGCGGTCATGGCCCCAACAGGATTGCAATATCACAACTATTCGGCCCCTTCGCGGGTCAAACCGCGTGGATTGTGCTCGCGTTAGGCGTGGTCTTTGTTCTAGTCGGGTGTGGGCTATTCACCTTACGGGAGTGGGCGCGACTGACCGTGCTCTGGGTGTTCGCCCTCGTCGCCGTGGCAACATTATTGGCTGTCGGGTGGGGTGTTTATAATGGCGAGTTGGGGGTGGTTGTGACTGGTATTCTGAAGGCGGCCGTCGAGGTGGCTTTGTGTCTGTACCTCATCGCCCCCGGCGTGAGAGGCGCTTTTTCCCATTAGCCATTCGCTCGCCTCCCTGCGGAGGCGCATCCCGACAACGGCATGCACCCGACCGCCGACACGTCTGCTCTCATGTAACTCAATCGCTCGGGGCGGCGGGTGATGTCGGGCGTTAGTCGCTTCGCGGTAAAACCCTAGGGCGCGCGTTCGTAGGAGGTGACCTTGAGGCCGTCGCCGAGGTCGCGGGTGTCGTGGGGGCGGAAGTGTCGGAGGAAGTCGGGGGGCATGAAGGTGTCCGCGCCCTCGACCGCGAGGGGGACTTCGGTGACGAGCCAGCGGTCGATCTCTTCGCGGAACATCTCGAAGATTTGCGCGCCGCCGAGGACGAAGAGGTCGCGGCTCAAGTACTCCTTCAGCGAGAGCGCGGACTGCTTGTCTCTCAGCCACACGACCGAGGGGCGCGGCTCCACCTCTGCGCGCCTCGTCAGCACGACGTTGAGGCGGCCGGGCAGCGGGCGCTTGAGCGTGAGCCAGGTCTTGTAGCCCATCAGGCACGCGTGGCCGAGCGTCTGCTCCTTGAAGAACTTCAGGTCGGCAGGGTAGTGCCAGGGCAGCGCGCCGCCCTTGCCGATGGCCCCGTTCCTGTCCACGGCCACGATGCCCGTTATCGCCATACTCTTCCTCAAGTAGAAAACCCGCCCGTCGAAAGGCCGCCGCCTAGACGGCGACCGGGGCCTCTATCTTGCCGTGCGAGCGGTAGCCGGCGAGGCTCAGGTGCTCGTAGCGGAAGGCGAGCAAGCCTTCGAGCCCGCGCAGAGAACCGCCGTCGTCGCGTATCTCAAGGCGCGGCAGCGGCAGCGGCTCGCGCGAGAGCAGTTCTTCGACCTGCGCGAGGTGGTTATTGTAGACGTGCAGGTCGCCGAAGGTGTGGACGAACTCGCCCGCGTCCAGCCCGCAGACGTGCGCGAGCATGTGCGTCAGGAGCGCGTAGGAGCTGATGTTGAAGGGGACGCCGAGGAAGGCGTCGGCCGAGCGCTGGTAGAGCTGGCAGTGGAGCACGCGGCCGCGCTCGACCTTGAACTGGAAGAGCGTGTGGCACGGCGGGAGGTCTACAGAGTCGGCGACGCGCGGGTCCCAGCCGGTGACGATGAGGCGGCGCGAGTTCGGGTTGCGCTGAATCTCTTCGACGAGCCGCGCGAGCTGGTCGACGCCGTCGCGCGCGGGGTAGTGGCCGCCGAACGAGCGCCAGAGGTAGCCGTAGACGGGTTTTACGAGGTCACAAAAAAAGGCGCGAAAATTTTCATATAGAACGTACATTTGGTTGATAAGTCTAGTAGTAAGGTATATCGCTTTTACGGGTAACAGGTGAAACCCATTGAATACAACAATGGATTTGGTGATTGGTGGGTCATCTCGGCGTTTTCTCTGTAATTAAGAGATAGCGGTAAGGATTATTCAGAATCTTCGTCTGATAGAGTCTTAAGTGCCTTTTTAAGTTCAGCAGCAGCCGCCGTAAGATTTGCTTTCGCCGCATTCACCTTGGCCCTCCTTTCTGAAGGTGTTTTTATTGCCCCTTTCAGATTTGATACTGCCAGTCTAAGCTCTATTTCTAATCTACGTGAGATTATTGATTTCTCTTTAGTACCTTGCACTTGATTCTTTTTATTAGAGCCGCTGACCAGATGTGTAAGGCTGCTCAGCCCCCCACAATCAATATTCAGATGAGTGGTCTCACTTGCTTTCTCTTCAAGAATATTTATTAGGTACTTAATACTGTCTACATTTCTTTCATCGGCAGCAGCCACATGAACAAAGAGGTCATCAATTCCCAGGGCGTCTATTTGAGAAATAAACATCGGGCGCGGGTCGGGCCTCCACTCGGCGATTGCCGAGAAAAAAGTAATGCGACCGGCTTTATATTCCCTGCCTTGATCTTGTTGCGCTGCCCAATTTAAGAGCAACCCTATTTCAAGCATATTTACGACCCACCAGAACGATAACTCCAGATTACGGAAAGTCGCTACTGCATCAAGATAATGATTGCCAGTAGCTGCGTCTACCCTTGGAATAAACTGTATACCCATTAGACCTGGTAACGGTTCTTGAGCATTTTCGCTCATATCAACATCTGGATCATATAGCCCGGCGTAGCCTCTGGTATAGGTGTCATTCCCGCTACCAATACGAAATAGAGCTTGATGTATGGGTTGGAATCGCTTGACCTCATCTGGATTTTTAAGAGGCAAGCCCACAAGTCTGTGGGCCTTACCGAACATTCTTGGACCGTGTTGCAAACGAAAACGTGTGGGCAGAAAGCTTATTGTATTATCAGTTCTCTCGTCGGTATCCCACCCCCCAGGCTCCTTGCTAGAGCTATTAAACTCAGGATGAAGAGCGTAAAACGAACGCCAAACCTCTTCCTCCGTAGGGGTTTTATCTCCAATTTGTACTGTTACTGGGTGGTAATAGGTTGGTTCTTCAACAATAGAAATAAAGTTGCTCACAACTCCTAGCCCTTTAAGATCTTCAGAAATTGTGCGGTGGCATCCGTCCATTCGCGTTGAGCAAAAAAATCTTGGTTCTAATGAAGATACATATCCTATGCTTGTTCGATGAAGCTTCGATTCTCTTGTTGAGTAGGGAGTAAATCCACTTACAGGTAGAATATTCCGCGTTGAGATGTTTATATTCCACTTAGTTCCGCTAACATAAGTAGCATCTATAACATTATAGGACAGCGGGACTTGGTTGGGTCGCTCACTCTCATTAACTCCGGTACTACCAGCACCAATAATAAGAAGTTTTCTGGGATCTCGTAAATCTCTATCGCTCCACAGAGTATCCTCACGCCCGTGAAACAAATGTCGGTGACCATGAAGCACGATGTCAAATGAATGCTTGGTGAGCCAAGTTTGAAGTGCCGCGGAATTGATTATGATTGAAGTGTCAATTCGTTCTAGTACTTTATTAACATCAACTGTGTCAGTCCAAGCTAAGTCATAGAACGGTAATAGATGATGATGTAAAACGAAAATTCGTAGTGCGTTATCTGGCACCTCTAACTTTTCAAGTTGTTTTTCAATGGAAGTAAATACGCGGCGCTTAAGATAGACTATTGCATCCTCACCCTTAAAATTGTTGAGAGTCGCCGCCGAGTTTATTGCGACTATAAGCAGGTTATCTTTAGGGAGGAACATTACAAAACTTTCCCGTTTTTCAAGTCCCTCATTTCTGTTTTGGTAAAACGGACAAAGCTGATTAAAACGCTCTTCACCATAAAAAGACCTTAGGAAGCCGAAGAAGGCATCCTGACGCACTTCACTACTTAACCCTGCGTCGAGATTAACGTCATGATTTCCAGGAGCGATAATTATCTCGGCGTTGGGCCAAGATGCTTGAAGTCGCTGGAAAAATTCCAGCGCAAAGCTGTAATCCTCTTCAACACCAGACCAACCAATGTCCCCTGATGCCACGATTACATCAGGATCCATCGATCCAGCATCCTGAGCCAAAGTATCAGCCAAGATTGTAGGGTCTGGCTTGTTATCACCCACGAACATGTGCGCCGAACGCTTTTCTACTCCATCATGATGCGGCTCGGCCGTGCCACCAAGACCGACAGGCTCCCTGATGAAGCCATAATGAATATCAGAGATGTGAAGAACTCTCATATTAGCTCCTGCACAGATTTT
>DASVSK010000159.1:0-7648 GCA_036388135.1 Pyrinomonadaceae bacterium
CGGGCGGCACCAGCCGGAAGCTGTTCGAGATGGCGACCTGCCGCACCCACAAGCCCTGCTTGCCCGCCTCGTCCAGCACGTAAGCCACTATCTTCCCGTCCGGCGAGAGCGCCGCGCGCCTCACGTTCCCAGAGGTCGTTATCTTGACCGCCGAAGCCTTCTGGAAGGCGTCCGCCCCGCCGCCGCCACGCCGCCCGAACTGCCAGAAGGACAGGCCGACCACCACGAACGCGACCAGCGCGAGCGCCGCCGCGAACAGCAGACGACGACGCCTCTTCGTCGGAGTCGCGGCGCTCGCCGATGCCGACGCCGCGCCCGCCGCCGCGACGCCCGGCCGCGCGTCCGCCGCGGCGCTCACATTTTCGACCGCGCCACTTCTATCCGTCTTGAGAGCGCCGCCCTCTTCAGCCTCGACGCCGGGGGCCGCGCCGCCCGCGTCCCTCGACTCCGCCCGCGAGGGCGACGTCGCGTGTGCGGCGTCCGCGCCGGCGTCCGCGGCGTGCCGCGCGGCCCCCGCGTCCGTCGCGCGCGCCGCTTCCCAGGAGCCTATGCGGCGGAGCAGCGCGTCGAAACGCGCGTCGCCGCGCAGCGACCCGAGGCGCGGGTCGACGCGGACGAAGGCGAGCCCGACGGCGTGCTCCCTCGCCGCGCGCCCCAGCCATTCGAGCGCCGCGTCGTGCTCGCCGAGGAGCGAGTGGACGACCGCCACCTCGTAGGCCAGCGCCCCGCGCGCCTCGCCCTTCGCCTTTATCTCCTCGACGACGGCGCGCGCCTCGGCCGTCCGGCCGCACGAGGCGAGCACGTGCGCGTACTTGGCGCGCGTCGTCGGCGTGTCGCCCGCGAAGGCGCGCTCCTGCTCGTAGACGGCCAGCGCGTCGTCGCACAACCCCTGAAGCTCGTAGCACCAGCGCATGACGATGTGCGTCGACATCGAGCCGGGGTCTAGTTCCAGCGCGCGTCGGCACTGCTCGACGGCCTCGTCGAAGCGGCCGGCGAGGAAGAGGACGTTGGCGACGCCGGTCGCCACCACGGGCGAGCGCGGCGAGTGCTCGCGCGCTCGCTCTATCTCCGCGACCGCCTCGTCGTGCCGCCCCATCGCCGAAAGGTTGAAGGCGTGCCAGCGGCGCGCCACCGCACTCTCGGGCTTAAGCTCGACGGCGCGGCGCAGCTCGCGCCCCGCGCCCTCCCAGTCGCGCTCGTAGTAGAGCTTGACGAAGCCGAGCGAGGCGTGCGCCTCGGCGAGCGAGTCGTCCGCCTCGACGGCGCTGAGCGCCGCGGCGACCGCGCGCTCCCACGCCCCCTCGGGAGGCGGCTCGACGTACCAGTTCATCAGCGCGTAGCAGTCGGCCAGCTCGGCCCACGCCATCGCGAAACGCGGGTCGCGCTTGACGGCGCGCTCCAGACGCTCGACCGCCTGCCGCAACCCCTCGGCCGTGCGGCGCGTGGCGAAGTAGCGCCCGGCCACGTAGAGCTGGTGCGCCTCCTCGTCGTCGGTGAGGCGCGGCCCCGTCGTCGGCGTGACGTGTATGCCCTGCGACGGCGGCGTCTGCGTCGGCCCGGTCGTGCGGGACTTGAGCGGGTCGCCGGTCGTGACGCCGCGCTCGCGCGGCGCGCCTGCGCCGCCCGCGCCGTCGGCCCCCGCGCCGCGGCCGGCGCGCCCCGGCTCGTCGCCCATCAGGTGCGGCAGGAGCGCCTGCGCCACCTGCTCCGAGACCGAGTCTTCGACGGCGAAGAAGTCCGTGAACTGCTCGTCGAACTTCCCCGCCCAGAGCGGCGCGGCGTCGCGCGTGCGGACGAGCTGGACGGTGACGCGGACGCGCTCGCCGACGCGCTGGATGCGCCCGTCGAGGACGTACGCGACGTCGAGCTCGTGGCCGGCGAGCGCCGCGCTCTGCTCGCCGTCGAAGTACTTGATGACGGAGCTTGTGGGGCGCACGACGACGCCGCCGACGTTCGAGAGCTTGGTGATGATGGCGTCGGCCATGCCCATGCCGAGGAACTCGTCGCGGTTCTCCTCGTGGCTCAGGGTCTTGAAGGGGAGGACGGCGATGGACTTCCCCGCGGTGGCGGGCTCGGCCTCGCCGATGCGCGTCTCGGCCGTCGGGGGGAAGTAGGCGGGCGCGCCCACGGGGCGGCCTTCGAGGTAGTGCTCGATGTCGCGCGCGAACTCCTCGACCGACTGGTAGCGGCGCTGCGGCTCCTTGCGGAGCGCCTTGAGCACGATGTTGTCTATCGAGCCGGAGAGCTGCCGCCGCAGCTTTTCGAGCGAGCCGTCGCGCACGCGGCTCACGGAGTCGGGCGTGATCTCGACGGGCTCGCGCCCGTAGGACGGGATGACCTCGATGAGGTTGACGGCGACGCTCGGTCGCTCGGGCTCCTGCTCGCAGATGACGCGCGCTATCTCGTCGGGCGAGCGGCTGCGCAGGGTGTAAGGCCGGTGCCCCGTCAGCAGGTCGTAGAGCAGGACGCCCAAGGAGTAGACGTCGCTGACCATCGTCACCGTCTCGCCGCGCACCTGCTCGGGGCTGGCGTACTCGGGCGTCATCAGCCGCATCGCCAGCGTCGTCGGGTCGAGCGCGCGCCCGCCCATCTCGGGGTTTAAGAGCTTGGCGATGCCGAAGTCGAGGAGCTTCGGCGCGCCGTCTGCCGTCACCAGCACGTTCGAGGGCTTGAGGTCGCGGTGGATGACGAGGTTCTGGTGCGCGAATGCCACGGCCGAGCAGACCCTGAGGAAGAGCCGCAGGCGCTCGGGCGTCGAGAGCTTGTGCGCGTCGCAGAACTGGTTGATGGGCTGCCCCTCGATGTACTCCATGACGAAGTAGGGCAGCCCGTCGTCGGTGGTGCCTCCGTCCATCAGCCGCGCGATGTAGGTGTGGTCGAGCGAGGCGAGGATTTGTCGCTCCTGGCGGAAGCGGCGGAGGATGAAGTCGGTGTCCATCCCGCGCTTGACCAGCTTGATGGCGACGCGCTTCTGGAACTCGTCGTCGGCGCGCACGGCGAGGTAGACCGCGCCCATCCCGCCGCGCCCCAGCTCCCTCACGATGCGGTACGAGCCGACGCGCCGCCCGATGAAGGGCGCGGGCTCGTCGTAGGCCGCGGCGTCGAAGGCCCCCGCGTCGTAGGCCGCGGCGGCGTCGCCGACGACGCCCGCGACCGCCGGCTCTTCGATGAAGGAGCCGGCCTGCTCGTGCGAGCGGATGAGCTGGTCGACCTGGCGGCGCAACTCCGCGTCGCGGGCGCACGCCCCGGCGAGGTAGGCGTCGCGCTCGCCCGGCGCGAGATCTATCGCGGCGTCGAAGACGGCCTCTATCTGCTTCCAGCGTTCAGGGGTCACGGGGGAACTTCTCTAACACGCGGGGCGGCCGCGGCGGTCGGCAAACTTGCGCGCCGGCGGCCGCCCCAAAAAAAGACCGAGCGCCTGTTCAGATGGTTTCCGGGATGAAGCGGATGCTTTCTGAAAGGGCCGCCGCGTCCGTGCCGGTGCCCTGCGGGAGGCAAGACGTTTCCAAAGACGCGCCGATTATAACAAACCGGCGGCCCGCGGAAAATCCGGGGGGCCATCAAATTCGCGGGTCGCTGATACGCGCCACGCGCGTTTTGCGCGTTAACGTCTGAAGGCCGGAATTCCGGCAACCCTTCTGTAAAGGTGACGACCCGATGAACGCACGCGCCGCGTTGACCCGCAGCATCAGACAGCTCTGTTCCGCCGTCCTTCTCGCCGCCGTCGCGGCCGGGCTACCGCCCGCCGGGGCGCAGACGAGGCGCGCGCCCGCGAAGGCCGCGACCCAAGCCGCGACCGCCGCCCAGCCGAAGAAGGCCGCGGCCTGCTCGGGCGCGTGGACGGGCGTCGTCAAGTACACGCGGGCGCAGACCAGCACCAACAACAAGACCGTGCCGAGGGTCTCGGGGCGCGGCGAGGACACGACCGACTGGGAGATGAAGTACGACTACCGCGCCACGGTCGCCGTCCTCGAAAGCCCCGAGAAGAACGGCTCCAACGTCGGCCGCGCCAGCGTCAGGCACACGCTGACCTCGAACGAGACGGTCTCGGCGAAGGAGCGGAACTCCTGCGACCGCGGCAAGACTTGGCGCGTGATGACCGGCACCACCACGTCGAAGACCGAAACGTCCGGCAGCGAGGGCGGCCTCGAAGCGAACGTCCACGTCGGCGTGAACGCCGACGGCACCTACACGGTCGGCGTCGGCGTCCCGCAGATCAAGGGCAAGACGTCGGGGACGCAGAACTCCATCTACGGCGGCCAGTGCGTGCCGAAGGAGGGGAAGACTCTGACGATGCCGCCCACCGAGACGAGCATCGACGGCAACTCGCTGACGACCGACGGCAGCCACCGCCTCGACCCCTCGGAGCCGAACCGCCTGAGCGGCAGCTACTCCCGCACTTGGCAGAACGTGACCGAGACGCTGACGTGGAACCTGCAAAAGTGCGGCGCGCCCCTGCGCTTCATCGACCTGAAGTTCGAGCACCCGCGCTTCCCGAACTTTGAAGACTGGCAGGAGGTCGCCGGGCAGACGGGGACGGTAGACGGCAACCCCGTCAAGATCAAGGCGAGGGTCTTGAACGCCTCGGGCGAGACGAAGTACGCCGACGTCAGGTTCAAGGAGACCTACAAGGGCGACAAGTGGGACGGCGCGCGCGCCGACGCGCCGCTGGCCGACAGCGTCGTCTCCGTGCGGCTTGAGCCGGGCGAGGAGCGCGAGGTCGAGATGGCCTGGGACTCGTCCGGCTACGCGTGGTTCGACGACGGGCGGCCCCGCCTCCTGCAACGCATCAAGGCCGAGCTGGAGGAGGGCGGCAAGAAGACCGACGAGCTGACGGAGAACCTGAAGGTCGCGCCCAGGCCCGTCGTCTTAGTCCACGGGCTGTGGAGCAACTGGCGCGCGTGGGAGTCCTGGCAGAACATCTTGACGACCACGCACAGCTACGACTGGAAGGCGTTCCCCGTCGGCGAGCGGCCGGAGAAGGGGCTGATGAACACGGGCGGCGCGTTCCTCTCGGCGGACGCGACGAACGGCATCTTCGAGAACTCGCAGCAGGTCGGCAAGTACATCCGCCACGCGCAGGAGGAGCGCAACGCCTGGCACGTCGACGTCGTCGCGCACTCGATGGGCGGGCTGATTACGCGCCACTACATACACAACTTCATGCCGCCCTCGCCGGACGGCCGCCCGCAGGTCGCGCACCTCGTCATGCTCGGCACGCCGAACATGGGGAGCCCCTGCGCCGACGTGATGAACACGACCTTCGAGGCGCTGGGCAAGAACGTCGAGGCCGTCCGCCAGCTCAGGCCCTCGGTCGTCGCCGAGTTCAACCGCGTGACGTTCAACCGCAAGGGCGTCAAGTTCTCCGTGCTGGCCGGGAACCCGCTCCCCGTCATGTGCAAGACGGTGGTCTGGAACGACGGCGTGGTGCCGGTCGAGTCGGCCGTCTGGAAGATTAAAGACAGCGCCCTCTCGAAGAACGTCCACACAGACCTGACGGGCACGGCCGACTTCTCAAGCTTCGTCAAGCCGCGCCTCGCCGTCGGGCCCGGGGGCGACCACAACCCGGAGCGGCCGGAACAGCCCGAGCTGCCGCAGTACCCGAACCGGCTCGACCTGAACACGGGCGGCGCGCACGCCCCGGCGTTCCTCAACGCCTCCTACGGCGCGCGCGTTGGCGTCGCCTTCGCCCCGGCGGACGAAGACTCCCGCCCGTCATTCGCGCGCGAGGTGAAGCTCGCCCCGAAGCAGTCGGTCGAGATAGAGATTCCCGTCGCGGTCGCCGCCGCAAACTTCGGCGTCACCTTCATGGCCGACGCGCGGGTCTCGGCCACGCTCACGGACGCCGCGGCGGCCGTCCGCGGCCAGAACCTCGCCGGCTCCCCGGAATCGCGCGGCTTCTTCCGCACCATCTTCGTCGACCGGAACGTCGCCGCCGGAACCTGGAGGCTGAGGCTGGAGAACACGGGCACGCTCGAAGCCTCGGCCGTCGTCGCGGCTTGGAGCGACGCCGTCACTAAGAAGTTCTGACGGCTTCCCTCAAACGCGCCGCGCGCCACAAAACTACGACGCGAGGGCGGCCCGTGGGCGGCCGCCCTCGCGTCTAAACCATTTAGGGAATCGTGCGAGGCTCCGAATCCGTCGCCGTCGCCGGCCCCGTCCGGCGCGGCGATTCCCCCTCCGGCAAAAATTCCAATGCCAAAACTATTGCATTCAAACCCCGTCTCGCGCTAATCTCCGGACGTGGGCGTGGCACCTCCTCTCGACTCTCATAAGGCACACTAACCCTGAACCGCCATCAGGCAGCCTTACTTAAATTGGACTGGCGCGTGCTTTAGAGCAGCGCCAGCAGGGTGTTGAGAACTGACAGCGCGGCCTCGATGAGAGTGTCCGTCACGTCATCGGGTGTGTCTTCTTCCGCCGTCGGCTCTTTTTCTTCGACTTGGGGAGTCGGTTGCGGCAGCGGGGGTTGGGGTGAGCCGTGCTGCATTTCGCCTGCCTGTGTAGAGCAGGCTAACAGTAGAACGAACAGGGAAGCGCGGATAACTTTAGACATTTCCTTACACCTTTCATTTTATGAGGGTTGACCACGGTTGCCGCCTTGTACTTTCAAAGACTTAGCGGCTTTGATGCCGATGCAAGAGTAATTGCATGGCCGAAGAAAGGCTGACCTCACATGACTTTAGCAGATGCACACCTGAAGGAACTAGATGACTCCCTCTTAACCGGGGACGGCCACGTGCTATCCCGCTGCCGCCTGGCGGCGGACTTAATCTTCAAGGGTCAGTACGAGGCGGCCGGCGAGGCGCTGGGCGAACTGTGGCCGGGGGTCGGGCGCAGGCCCGAGACCGGGAAGATGGCGGCCGCGACGGAGGCCGAAGTCCTGCTCCGGTGCGGCACGCTGACCGGCTGGCTGGGCAGCGTCAGGAACATTGCGGGGGCGCAGGAGCAGGCCAAAGACATCCTCTCCGAGGCGCTGCGCGTGTTCCGGTCCCAGGGAATGCCGTCGAAGGCGTCGGAGGCGCAGTACGAACTGGCCATCTGCTACTGGCGTCTGGGCGCGTTCGACGAGGCCCGCCTGATGATGGGCGAGGCGCTGAAGCACCTGACGGAAGAGGACGTCGAGTTAAAGGCTAAAATCTTAATCAGGAGCACGCTGGTCGACGTCAGCGAGAACAAGTACTACGAGGCGCTGAGCGTGCTCAAAGAGGCCGAGCCGATCTTCGGGTCGGCGGGCGACGCGCTCAAGGGGCGTTGGCACGGGCAGAAGGGGCTGATCCTCAGGCGGCTCGGCACCGCCGAGAGGCGCGCGGACTACTTCGACAGCGCGATCATGGAGTACACGGCCTGCGCCTACCACTACGAGCAGGCGAATCACGAAAGGTACTGCGCGCTGAATCTTAACAACCTGGCCTTCCTGCTCTACAAGCTCGGGCGCTACGCCGACGCGCACGAGCAGTTAGACCGGGCGCAGCAAATCTTCACCAAGCTGAAAGACCCGGGCAACGTGGCGCAGGTCGAGGAGACGCGCGCGCGCGTGCTCGTGGCGGAGGCGAGGTACAGGGAGGCCGACCGCATCCTGGCGGGCGTCATCGGCAGGCTGGAGCGGGGCGGCGCGGCCGCGCTGCTGGCCGAGGCGTTGACGTTG
>DASVSK010000160.1:0-2208 GCA_036388135.1 Pyrinomonadaceae bacterium
GGGGGCGCGGCGGCGGCCGCCGCCGGGCGGTAGTTCGAGCGCGCCGCCGCGATGACCTCGGGGCGCGCGCCGACGCCTTGCAGGTCGGACTCGTCCGAGTCCGACATCTGGAAGTCGACGCCGCGCCGCTCGATCTGCGACACGAGCTCGCGCGTGCTCAGGCCGTTGATCTTGACGGCGTTCATCAGGCCCTGCTTCGTGATGGGCTTCTTCGTCGTCTGCGTCGAGGCCGCGCCCGCGAAGAGGAGCGCCGCGCAGGCAGCCGCGACCGCGATGAATGAGACTCTTCCGCTGCTTCCCGAAATCTTTCGTGTTGTCATGACGAACACCTCACCCTTGAACCCCGCCGTAAGCCCTGACGAGCGTGATGATCAGCTCCGACTCGTTCTTCTTCTTCGTGAGCGGGGCGAAGTTGTAATTCTTCGTGTCCTTGTCGCGCCTGACCTTGATGTGGAACGCGCCGAGGTCGCGGCCGCCGAGCAGCGCGCCGAAGGCACCGCCCGCGAGGCTGTTGGTCTTAATCTCCCTGACGTTGGCGTCCTCGGTCTCGAAGGTGTCGCGCCCGTCGTCGGCCTTGAAGGTGATGTTGGTCTTGGTGACGAAGAGCGTCCCGGCGCAGGTCTCTTTGAAAGAGCCGTTGGCGTGGTCGTGGAAGACGCGGAACGAGGCCGAGCCCCCCAGCTCCATCGCGCGCCGCATGTTCTTCTCGGCCTCCGTGATGTTGTTCTGGAGGTAGAGCTGCGTGAAGCCGAGGAGCTGGTAGGCGCGCGGCTGCGCGGAGTCCATCCGGATGGCCTGCGTCAGTATTTGGGTGGCGCGCGCCGCGTCCTTCGCGTCGTAGGCGGCCGTCGCCTGGTCGGTCAGGTCGTCGTAGTCGGGGGCCCTGGCGGCGGCCGGCGCGGGTCTGTTCGGCGAGGGCGGCGGCGTGCGCGTGCGCCCCGGCGCGGCGTAGCCGGCGGCGATGGCCCCGACGAGCGAGTTGGTGCCGCCGACGGCCTTTATCTCGCGCGCCGTCTGCGCGTTGGACTGGAAGCTGACGCCGCGCGCCTCGACGAACTGCTCGACGCGCGCCGGGGGCGTCCCCGCCTGGAGCATCGTCACGACCTCGTTCTTCGAGAGCGGCGGGCCGGCGGGGACGTTCGAGCGGCCGCGCGCGGAGGCGTTGGCGACGGGGGCGGCCGCCGCCGCGCGGTAGTTGGCGCGCGCCGCCGCCACGACCTCGGGGCGCGCGCCCGCGGCGCGCAGCTCGGCCTCGGCGTCGGCGGTCATCTCGAAGGAGACGCCGCGCGCCTGAACCTGCTGGACGAGTTCGGCGGTGGAGAGGCCGTTGATGCGCACGGCCCTGACGAGCCCCTCGCGCGTGATGGGCCTCTTGGCCTGCGCGCGCGCGGGCGCGGGGAGGAGAAGGAGCGAGGCCGCCGCGGCGAGCAGCGCCGCCAGGAGTCTCGCACGCGTGTTGTTTCCTGCTTTAAAAATCGTCCTCACCATCTTGTTCGCGTGACCCGGAGAAGTGGGAAGGATGAAGGATGAAAGACGTGTTTGAAGGCCGTACCGCCTTTCCCTCATCCTTCATCCTTCGTCGTTCTGCGTTACTGGTCGAGCGCGCGCAGCGCGGCCTCGCGCTTCTTGCGGGCGGCGTCGGCCGAGTCGGACTGCTTCGGCTTGGACTGGGCGGGCCTGGGCTGCGCGGGGCGGCTCGCGCCCTGCGAGTTCGAGCCCGAGGTGGCGACCGCGCCGCCGCCGGCCGGCGGGGCGATGGGGCCGAGCGCCGTCCCCTTCGATTCGGGCGCGACCGGCACGATGGTCGTCCCGCCCGCGGGTTGTCCGGCTGCGGCGTCGGCGGGCTGCGGCGGCTCGGGCTGCGCCTCCGCGGTCGGCTGCGGCGCGGGCCGGACGGGCTCCTCGGCGAGCGCCGCGGGCTTCACGGGTGCCTTGCCCTGATTCGAGCCCGAGAAGGCGAGGAGGGCGACGCCGACGACGACTACGCCGAGGACGACGACCGCCGCGACGCCCGCGCCCCCGATGTAAATCCACTTCTTACTCCCGCCCGGCTTCTGCTGCGCGGGGGGCGGCGTCGGCATAAAGCCCTGCTGCTGCTGCGGGCCCGGCCCGCCCGCGGCGGCGGGCCCGACGCCGATGCGCGTCTCCTTCGCGCCGCCGGCCGCGGCCGCCGCGGCGGCGTTGGGCGGGGTCGGCGGGGCCCCGATG
>DASVSK010000161.1:0-3729 GCA_036388135.1 Pyrinomonadaceae bacterium
CCGCCGAGGCGCGTGAAGGCGCGCGCGAGCCCGTCCATGTACTTGAGGATGTGGAACTGCGCCTGGTACGGGAAGTGGAGCGCCGCGCCGAAATCGAAGCCCTCGTAGGGCACGCGCTCGACGTACTTGACCTCGGTCAGCCCGCAGCGGTGCGCCGCGCGCAGCTCGTGACCCAGCTCCTCGGTCGACCGCCCCGGCGCGACGAAGAGGTAGCCGTCGAGGCGCTCGAAGTCGCAGTCGATGCCCTCGCGCTCGACTATCTCCTCTATCTGGTCGACGGCCGCGGTGTGACTCTCGGCGGCGAGGCGCGCGCCGCGCTCGCCGTGCAGGCGCTCGAGCTCGTAGTAGCGGTCGTCGAGCGCGTTGACGAGGTGCGCGGTCGTGCGCGCCGTCTCGCCGCCCGCGACCGGCCCGTCGTCGAGCACGACGACCGAGCGCCCCTCGCGCGCCAGCAGGTACCCGACCGTCAGCCCCGAGATGCCCGCGCCGACGACGCACACGTCCGCGCTCGCGTCCGCCGCGAGCGGCTCGCCCGCGGGCACGTCGCCCGTCGCCATCCAGACGGAAGTGGTCTGCCCGGACTCAGTCTCCATAACTCCCCCCTCGCGAATTTCGTTTCGGTTATCGGCTTTGGGGAGAAGTTAGCACCGACCACCTGCGCGCGCAATCCCTCCGCGCGGCAGGGCAAAAGCCTAAAGGCAAAAGTAAAAGGTCGGAGGGGGTGCATCTCCCCTTCGTCGTCCGACGACGGGAGACGCGCGCTCCTCCGACCCGTACTTTTGCCTCTCGGCTTTTTACTTCTGCCTCGCGCTAGGTGCGCGCGCTGCGGCCGCGGATGACGCGGTAGAGGGCCAGCAGGATGATGGCCCCGACGACGGCGAGCAGCATGCTCATGATCGTGCCGGGCTCGCTCACGCCGCCGTCGCCTCGGCCGTAGCCGAAGAGCGCGCGGCCGATGAAGCCACCGATGATGGCCCCGGCGATGCCGAGCAGGATGGTGACGATAGCGCCGCCCGGGTCGCGCCCCGGCATGATGGCCTTCGCAATCACACCCGCGATGAGCCCGAAGATTATCCAACCGATGATCGTAAGCATCTCTTTCTCCTCTGACAGTCAGGATTAATCATACGCGCCCGACGCCCCGGCCGCCGAAGGGCCGTACCGTTTCTGTATCCGTCCGAGCGACACCGGATGAGAGAAGCAAGCGGCGAGCCGCGCCGCGCTCGGCCGCGGAACTTACGGCTTTTATAGGCAGTTGGATTCCAAACCGGGCCCGGCGCACGCCCGCCGACGCAGAAACGATACACCGCCGGCGGAGAGAGGTCTGAGGCAACCCGACCCTTAAGCCCGCGACTATTGCCCAGTACCTTTGCCGCCCCGGACGATGTCGATCAGGGCGTCGAGTCTCTGGTCGCTGTGCGTCTGCGCCTCGGCGAGTCGGGTGAGCGCGCCCTGCGTCCGCGTGTGCGCCTCCGTCAGCTCGATCAGGGCGACGCCCAAGTGCTCAATCTGCCGCGCTGTGTTCCCCTGGCTTCGCCCGAGGTCCTCCTGGCTCCGCGCGAGGTTCTCCTGGCTCCGCGCGAGGTTCTCCTGCGTGCGCGCGAGGCTCTCTTGCGCCTCTTCAACCCTGGTCATGCGCTCCTCGGCCTTAGCATGGTTTACGGTAAGCTGCGCCTGCTGTTCGAGGATGAACTGTATGGTGCGTTCCATCTCTTCGGGAATCATCTTTGTCCAGACCTCTTTCGCTGTGGGCGGGTACGGAGTCCGAGTGCGTGCCGGTGGAAGACATTCTACACGGACGGGTCGGACGGGGGAACTTTTCGCCCCGCGAGGCCGGGCGCCCGCCCGCCGGCTCACCCCTTCACACGCTTCTTCGACGCGCCCTTCTTCGGCGCGCTCTTTTTAGCGGCGGCTTTCTTCGACGCGCCCTTCCTGGCGAGGCGCTTCTCGGGGGCGGGGCGCGGCGCGTGCGCGGCGCGGAGGTAGGCGTCGAGGTCGAGGCCGAACAGCTCCTTGACCTTGGTGGAGATGGTCGGGAGGACGACCTCGGCGAAACCGGAGAGTTCGGCGACGACGTGCTCGCCGGTGGTGACGCGCCCGCGGCCGCCGCGCCGGGGCGGGGCCGCCTCTTCGTCGAAGGCGCGCGCGATGCCGAAGCCGACGAGGATGCCGATGGAGACCGCGCCCGCGCCCCAGACCAGGGGGTTGCGCTCGAACTCCGTGCGCCAGTCGAGCACCTCGCTGACGCCCTCGCGCACGCTCTCGACCGTCTCGCGCACCTCCTCGTACTGGTGCGTGACGACCGACTTGATGTCGGCCACGGTCTCGCTGATGGACTCGCGCGCCTCCTCCATCTGCCGCTTGAGCGCGGCCTTGCTGCCCGGCTCCTCAGACCTGCTTTTACTCATCCGCCGCCGTCCTCTCGACCGCCGTGATGGAAAATCTTTGCCGGGAGTATAGCAATTTTCACCCGCGCGCGTCGCAAGGCGGCTCGCGCGTGGAAATCGCTTTACAGCGCGCGGCGCGGCAAGTATCTTACAGATAAAATCCCCTGAAAATGTCCGCCCCGCCGCCGCGTCCGCCGCGCGCCGGGGCGGCGCTCAGAAGTGTTAAGGAGGGAGAAGTATGGAGAGTAGAGCCAAGGCGCTCGGGCACCCGATTCACCAGATGCTGATACCGTTCCCGTTCGGGCTGCTCGCGACGGCCGTCATCTTCGACGTCATCTACCTGTTCGTCGGCGACCCCGCGACGGCCGACACGCTCTCGACGGTCGCCTTCTGGATGACCGCCTCCGGCATCGTCGGCGGGCTCGTCGCCTCGCCGTTCGGGCTCATCGACTACCTCGCCATCCCCGCGGGGACGCGCGCCAAGTCGGTCGGGCTCCTCCACGGCGTCGGCAACGTCTTCGTGCTCGTCCTGTTCGCCCTGAGCCTGTGGATGCGCTACAACTCGGCGACGCCGGCGCACAGGCCGACGACCGCGGCGCTCGCCGCGTCAATCGTCGCCTTCCTGCTCGCGGGCGTGACGGGCTGGCTCGGCGGCGAGCTGGTCGACCGCCTCGGCGTCGGCGTCGACGACGGCGCGCACCTCGACGCGCCCAACTCGCTCTTCACGGACGACGCGCGCGGCGACGCGCGCTCTAAATGACGAACACGGCTGGCACAGGCCGTCAGCGGACAAGGGGAGTTTGAAGATGGGTAACGCGACAGAGAGGCCCGAGGTCGTCGTCGTCACCGGCGCGTCGGCCGGCGTGGGGCGGGCGACGGTGAGGGAGTTCGCGCGGCGCGGCGCGCACGTCGCGCTCGTCGCGCGGGGGCGCGACGGGCTCGAAGCCGCGAGGCGCGAGGTCGAGCAGGCGGGCGGGCGCGCGCTCGTCCTGCCGCTCGACGTCTCGGACGCCGACGCCGTAGAGCGCGCGGCTGAGCGCGCCGAGCGCGAGCTGGGGCCGATTGACGTCTGGGTCAACAACGCGATGGTGTCGGTCTTCTCGCCGGTCAGGGAGATGAGGCCGGAGGAGTACCGGCGCGTGACCGAGGTGAGCTACCTGGGCTACGTCAACGGCACGCTGGCGGCGCTCAGGCGGATGCTGCCGCGCGACCGCGGCGTGATCGTGCAGGTCGGCTCGGCGCTCGCCTACCGCGGCATCCCTTTGCAGTCGGCCTACTGCGCCGCCAAGCACGCCGTCCAGGGCTTCATGGATTCGCTCCACGCCGAACTCATGCACGAGGG
>DASVSK010000162.1:0-2885 GCA_036388135.1 Pyrinomonadaceae bacterium
GACAGGCATCGTCCGACTTCAGCCCTTGTCGCCTTCGGCCTCGCCCGCGGCCGCGGGGGGGCCCGCCTCGGCCTTCTTCCGCCGCTTCGACTCGTAAGCCTCGATGCAGTTCTTGCCGCGCGCCTTGGCGGCGTAGAGCGCCTGGTCGGCGGCGTAGATGATCTCGGCCGGCGCGTCCAGCTCCGCGCCGAAGGTGGAGACGCCGATGGAGACGGTGACGGCCCCGAGCGGCTGCGCCTGCCCGTGCGGGAACTGCGTCCGCTCGATGCGGCGGCGGATGCGCTCGCCGATGGCGCGCGCCTCGGCCAGCCCCGTCTGCGGCAGGAGGATGCTGAACTCCTCGCCGCCGTAGCGCGCCGCGACGTCGGCCGAGCGCAACGCCGTCTTCAGGCACTGCGCCGTCATCTCGAGCGCGAGGTCGCCGGCCTGGTGGCCGTGCGCGTCGTTGTAAGCCTTGAAGTCGTCGATGTCGACCATCATGAAGCTCATCGAGAAGCGGTGCCGCTTCGAGCGCTCCAGCTCCTCCTGCAAACGCTCTTCGAGGTAGCGGCGGTTGACGAGCCCCGTCAGCGGGTCCGTGATCGAGAGCAGTTGAAACTGCGTGGCCTTGCTGTGCCACTCGACGCGGTCGAGCGCCAGCGCCATCTGCGGCGCGATCATGTCGAGGAGGCCGAGGTCGAACTCGTCGTAAGCGCCGCCGCCCGCCTTGTCCGTCACGTTCAGCACGCCGACCTTGCGCCCGCCGACGACGATGGGGTAGCTGATGAAGGACTTCGTCTTGTAGCTCCGGTCCGGCGAGGCCGGGTGCCAGCCCGCGACCTTCGACACGTCGCGCACCACGGCCGGACGCCCCTCGCGCAGCACCGTGCCGGCGACGCCCTCGCCGAGCCGCACGCGCGTCTCGCGCGTCACCTCGGAGCGCGGGCCGAGCGCGGCCTTGACCGACAGCTCGCCCGCGTGCTCGTCGAAGAGCAGGAGCGAGCCGCGCTCGGCCTTCAGCAGCTCGGCCGAGTGGCGGAGGATGGTGGTGTAGGCGTCCTCGGGGCGGGCGGAGTTGACCACCTCCGTGAAGGCGCGCAACTGCGTGGCCGCGCGGACGCGCCGCTCCAGCTCGTCGCGCAGGCGGCTCAGCTCAAGCGGCATCGAGATGTCGAGGCAGAAGGCGGCCAGGGCGCGCCGCTGCTCCTCGCCCAGGTCGGCGTCGCCGATGAGGAGCGCGCCCTTGATCTCGTCGCCGACGACGAGCGGGAACAGCTCGACCGCCTCCTCGTGTTTGGAGGAGGTGCGGCCGCCCGCAGGGACGGCCAGCGAGTCGCCCTTGGTCGCCGCGAGCAGGAGCTTGATCTCCTTCGGCTTGAGCGCGACGCGCGGCGGCCGCCGCTCGAACATGCCCGTGACGCACGTGGGGTAGAAGCTGTCGTCCGAGCGGAGCATGAGCGCGAGCGACTCGACGCCGTAGTCCTCCCTGAGCGTCCTGACGGCCTTGCGGCAGGCGTCCTCC
Source organism: Pyrinomonadaceae bacterium (assembly GCA_036388135.1). Classification (GTDB taxonomy): domain Bacteria; phylum Acidobacteriota; class Blastocatellia; order Pyrinomonadales; family Pyrinomonadaceae; genus QHXN01. The sequence continues at coordinate 1,502 of DASVSK010000162.1, forward strand.
AGCGTCCCGCCCGACTGCGCGCCCCGCGGCGTCGCGCTGGACGCCTCGTCCGTTTCGGCGACGTCGGCGACGCCCGAAGCCATTGCGGCGGCCGCAAAGTCCGCGGCCGCCGACGAACCGGCGTTCACGTCCGCGCGCGCCGCGGCGGCCGACGCCTTCTCCGCGGCCTTCCCCCTGGGCGCGGCGGCAGCGGGCTCCGCCGACGGCTCCGCCTTGTGGTGACCGTTCGTCGTCGCGGCGGCGGCCGCGGTCTCGTCCGGCGCGTTGATGACCAGCTCGCCGGCGATGCCGTCCGCGCCGACCGGCGGCCGGCCCTGCGCGCCCGGCCTCTTCACGGCGGGCGCGTCCGCAGCCTTTTTCCGGCGCGAGGAGGCGAACGCCTCCGCCGACTCGACGAGGCGCGCCGCCAGCTCGTCCAAATCCTGGCGCGAGGCGAAGATGACGTTGCCGAAGAGGTCTGCCGAGAGCAGGTCGGCGAGGTCGCCCGCGCGTATGCGCTCGGCCAGCGCGCGGTAGTCCGCGACGCGGAGGAACGCGCGCCCGCCGATGACCGCCGACTGCCGCCCGCCGGCCAGCTCGACCGGCGCGGCGAAGCAGTGGAGCCCCGCGTGGCAGCGGTACTGAACGGCGCGCCCGGCCTCGGCGGCGCGGAAGAAAGCCTCGCCGCAGTCGGACTGACAGAGGTGCGCGTGCGCGGGCGAAGACTGGAAGGCGTGGCAGATGGAGTTGTTGTTGGTGACGGACAGGGCGGGCGGCTGTCGACCCTCGACGAGCAGGAGCGCGAGCCCCGAAGACGAGGCGAGCCCCTCCTGCACCTCCGCCCAGCCGTGTGGCAGCGCGGCGGAAGCCTGACTCTGGGCAGCACCCTCTGGGGCTTGGGCGGTGTTGTCCATCAGTTGTCGCGGCACAGTCTTTCGGACTCTGTAAGCGGGCGGAGGGAGGTTCGACTGCGTGAGCGGACGGGCGGCCCGTCGGAAGCAGGCTGAATCTCAGAGAGAGAAGGCGACCAAACGGCTACGCCCATCCTCCTACCGCAGTATATTTGCCCGCACGGCAACAGACAAGGGATTTCAGGGAGCCGGGCCCGCCCCCCGCACGCGGCGGGAAAAGGCCCGGAATCTCGTCTCCCCTGTTTAAACACCTAATGCCGGGGGGATTTCACTGCGCGATGACCCGCCCCGTCCCGCGGAGGCCGGGCGCGTCGCCCGGCGCAACCTTTTCTATGTCGGGCTCTTCCGGGCTGATGCGGATGCAGGCGGCGAAGTGGTTCGGCTTTATCTCGGCCAGAGGGGGCACGACCTCCCTGCACTGCTCTATCGCCCAGGGGCAGCGCGTGTGGAAGCGGCAGCCCTGCGGGGGGTTGATCGGCGAGGGGACGTCGCCC
>DASVSK010000163.1:0-10351 GCA_036388135.1 Pyrinomonadaceae bacterium
GTCTGGCAGTGGCACGCGCGCTCGACGCCCGCGCGCCGGCTCGCCTCGCTGTTTAATGTGCCGCGTTTGTTGATGGTAACATGGCTCAACTTCGTCATCGACGCGGCGACGTTCTACGGCACGTCCCGCTGGTTCCTGTACGACCGCGCGGGCGCGCCGGAGGGAGAAGGGCGGGGCTAAGGGGTTGAGCCCGGGGGACGGTGAAAGCCTTCGGCGGCGGCCGCCCGTGACGGATGCGGGCGGGACGATGACTGCGACTTTTAACATCTGACCTCCGACCCCCGGCCTCCCGACACGATGTCTGTCAGCACTCTTTACCTCTGCTACTTCGGGCTGCGCGAGCCGCTGGTGCAGACGCAGGTCTTGCCGTACCTGCGGCAGCTCGCGGGCGCGGGCGTCTCCGTCAACCTGCTCACGTTCGAGCCGGAGATGGGGCGCGCGTGGGGCGCGGGCGCGTTCGAGGCCGAGCGGGCGCGGTTGGCGGGCGAGGGGCTGGAGTGGTCTGCGCTGCCTTACCACAAGCGGCCGTCGGCGCTCGCCACCGCGTGGGACGTGCTGGCCGGGGCGTGGGCGGCGGCGCGGGCGGTGCGGCGCGGGCGCGCGGACGTGCTGCACGCGCGCGCGCACGTCCCGCTGGCGATGGCGCTGCTGGCGCGTCTCGTCGCGCCGCGGTGCCGCATCGTCTTCGACGTGCGCGGGCTGATGGCCGAGGAGTACGCGGACGCGGGCGTCTGGGCCGAAGGGTCGACGATGTTCCGCGCCGTGAAGTGGCTTGAGCGCGTGGGCCTCGGCCGCGCCGACCAGGTCGTCGTGCTCACGGAGAGGATGCGCGAGTGGGTCGTGGGCGAGGGGCTGGCGGCGGCCGGGAAGGTCACGGTCATCCCCTGCTGCGTCGGGTTCGCGCGGTTCGACGCGGCGGGCGTCGGCGCGGCCGCGGGTGACGGAGGCGGCGCGTCGGGGAGGTTCGAGGTCGTCTACGCGGGCGCGGTCACGGGGCTCTACCTGTTGGAGGAGATGGCGGGCTTCTTCAAGGCGCTGCGGGCGGTGCGCCCCGACGCCTTCTTCCGCGTCCTGACGCGCGCGCCGGCCGAATCGGTGGCGTCGAAGCTCAGGCGCGCGGGGCTCGGCCCGGAAGATTTCCACGTCGCGGCGGCCGACCCGGCGGAGGTGCCAGCGCACCTCGCGCGCGCGCGGCTCGGGCTCTCGTTCCGCAAGCCGACCTTCTCGCAGATAGCGTCGTCGCCGACCAAGATTCCGGAGTACCTCGCGGCGGGGCTCCCCGTCGTCAGCAACGCCGGCATCGGCGACACGGACGAACTGTTGGAGCGCGAGCGCGTCGGCGTCGTCGTGCGCGGCTTCGAGGCCGCCGACTACGCGGAGGCGGCCGCGCTCGCCGTCGCGCTCGCCGAAGACCCCGAGACCCGCGTGCGCTGCGCCGAGACCGCGCGCGGGTTCTTCGACCTGGCCGCCGTGGGCGGCGCGCGCTACTGTGAGGTCTACCGGCGGCTGGGCGCGCGGCTCCCGGCCCCGGCCGCCGAGCCCGAGGCGCGCGGGACTTTCTGAAGGCGAAAGGCGTCGGCCTTCGGGCGTGAAATTTGAGGGGCGGGAGCAGGACGGGGGAAAGGCGGCGCGACTGCGGCGGCAGAGGACGGCGGAGGTTTTATGGGTGTGGTAGTGTATGACGGCGGCGGGGGCGGGGCGCGGCGGTGCCCGGGCTGCGGCTCGGGCGAGGGCTCGCCGCGCGGCCGGAAGGACGGCTTCGACCTGCTCAGTTGCCGCGGGTGCCGGACGCTCTACATCGCCGCGCTGCCGGGCTCGGAAGAGTCCGAGGACTACGACGGCTACTACGGCGAAGGGAACCTGGCCGTCCCCGAGTTCATCGACCGCCGACTCGACGAGATAGTCGCCGGGTTCGAGCCGTATCGACGCACGGGACGCCTGCTCGACGTGGGCTGCGGGGCCGGAACGTTTCTGCGCGCCGCGGCGCGCGCCGGCTGGGAGGCCGTGGGCGTCGAGGTCTCGAAGCCCGCCGCCGAGCACAACCGCGAGGCCGGCTTCGAGGTCTTCAACGGCGAGCTGGCCGCGGCGCGCTACCCCGAGGGGCACTTCGACGTGGTCATCGCCAGCGAGGTGCTCGAACACGTCCCCGAGCCGGGCGAGATGCTCCGCGAGATACTGCGCGTGCTGCGCCCCGGCGGCCTGCTGTGGGCGACGACGCCCAACGGGCGCGGGCTCTCGGCGCGCGCGCTCGGCCTCGGCTGGAGCGCGGTGAGCCCGCCCGAGCACCTGCACCTTTTTTCGCGCCGCGCCGCGGAGTCTCTGCTCGCGGAGGCGGGCTTCGGCCGCGTGAGGGTCGTCACCGAGGGGGCCAACCCCGTGGAGATTCTGCGCGCGCTGCGGCGACACGGGCCCGCGCCCTCGGCGCACGCCGCGCCCGGCGCTCGGCCGCCGCGGCCGGAGGCGGCCGGGAACGAGCGCGTCCGCTCGGGCTACGAGCTGAACGCGTTCCTTTCGGAGAGCCCGTCGCGGCGTATGGTGAAGGACGCGGTCAACGGGCTGCTGCGGCTGTCCCGCCTCGGCGACTCCTTGAAGATACGCGCGGAGAGGCGCGGCTAGAGGGAAGGCCGCCCCTCGCCCCCGAAGTGAGTCATGCGCCTGCTTGCAATCGTCCCCAGCGTCTACGACCGCAACCCGAGCCAGCGCTACCGCATCGAGCAGTGGGAGCCGCTGCTCGCCGAGCGCGGCGTGGAGATAACTTACCGCCCCTTCGAGTCGGCCGCGCTCAACGCCCTGCTCTACGAGCCGGGGCGGACGGCGGCGAAGATGAAGCTGGTGGCGGGGGCGCTCCTGCGCCGCGCGCGCGACGTCCGCGACGCCCGGCGCTTCGACGCCGTCTACATCCTGCGCGAGGCGGCGCTGCTCGGGCCGCCCGTCTTCGAGCGCGCGCTCGCGCGCTCCGGCGTGCCCTTCGTCTTCGACTTCGACGACGCGGTCTTCGAGCGCTACGTCAGCCCGGCCAACGGCTACCTGAGCTACCTGAAGTTTCCGGGGAAGACGCGGACGGTCTGCCGCCTCGCCGCTCACGTGATGGCCGGGAACGAGTACCTGGCCGACTACGCGCGCGACGTCAACCGGAACGTGACGGTCGTCCCGACGACCGTCGACACGTCGAAGTACACGGTCGGGCCGAGGCCCGCCAACGACGTCCCCGTCATCGGGTGGACGGGGAGCTACAGCACCGTGCAGCACCTGCTGACGCTGGCCGGCGCGCTGCGCCGACTCGCAGGGCGCGAGCGGTTCCGGCTGCGGGTCATCGGCTCGCCCGGCATGAGCCTCGAAGCCTTAGCGGGGCTGGAGGTCGAGTCGCTGCCGTGGAGGTCGGAGACGGAGGTCGACGACCTGCGCCCCTTCGACGTCGGCGTGATGCCGCTGCCGGAAGACCGCTGGAGCCGGGGCAAGTGCGGGATGAAGGCTTTGCAGTACATGGGTCTCGCCATCCCGACGGTCTGCTCGCCCGTCGGCGTCAACTCCGAGATCGTGCGCGACGGCGAGAACGGCCTGCTCGCGCGCGGCGAGGACGAGTGGGTCGAGAAGCTCGGCCTGCTGCTGCGCTCGCCCGAGCTGCGCGCGCGGCTGGGGCGGGCGGGGCGCGCGACCGTCGTGGCGCGCTACTCGGCGGCGGCGCAGGCCCCGCGCGTCTTCCGCGTCTTCGAGTCGGTCGTCGCGCGCTCGGCGCGGGCGGCGGCCGGGCCGGGCGAGCGCCGCGCCGCGCTTTAAACACTTGAGTCCGAACGCCCGTGCCGGCCGCCCGAAGTCTCCCGTTCCCGATGTCGCAACGCACCAGTAAATTCCGCCTGGCCGCGCTACTCTGCGTCGCCGCGCTCCCGGGGTTCCTCAAGCGCCCGCTCTACCGCCGGCTCTTCGGCTACCGCGTCGGCCGCCGCGTCCGCCTCGGCTTCAGCGTCATCGACGCGCGCGAGTGCGACATCGCCGACGACGTCCAAATCGGCCACCTCAACGTCTTCCTCGGCGTCGGGCGGCTCTCGCTCGGCGACCACGCGCGGGTCGGGCACCTCAACGTCGTCCGCGGCGGCACGGAGGTCTCCATCGGGCGCTACGCCGAGATACTCCGGATGAACGAAATCAACTCCATCCCCGACCCCGTCGTCGTCAACCCCACCGACCCGCGCTTCACCCTCGGCGACGGCGCGATCATCACCGCCGGCCACAAGATAGACTTCACCGACCGCGTCTCCATCGGCCGCCGCACCATCCTCGGCGGGCGCAACTCCTCCCTGTGGACGCACAACCGGCAGCGCACGCGCCCGGTCGAAATCGGCGAGCTGACCTACGTCGGGTCTGAGATTCGCGTCGCGCCGGGAGGCGTGATACCATCCCGCTGCATCGTCGGAATCGGCTCGGTCGTCACGGGGCGCATCGAGGGCGAATACCAGTTGATCGCGGGCGTCCCGGCCCGGCCCGTGAAGCCGCTCGGCGAGGACGACCGCTTCCTCGTCGAGCACAAGACGCGCCCCGACCTGCCGGACGACCTTTAAAGCTGGTTTCCCCCGGCGCAACCCCCGGGGCCGCCGCCCGAAGAATTTTTCGGGCGCGACCCGCGCCAACCCCCGAGGCTTTAAGAGTAAATGAACGCACTTCTCGCCCTCTCGGCGCTCGCGCTGTCCGTGAGCGTCTCGCTCCTGTTCCCCGCCGAAGGCGCAGCCGCCGTGGTCTTCTGCGCCGCGCTGGCGGCGGCCGCCGGAATCCTGCTCAGCCGCCACCCGACGCAGGCGCGCTTCCTCGTCCAGGTCTTCGTCGCCGCCGTGGTGGTCAGGGTCTTCGTCGGGACGCTCATCTACTACTTCAAACTCCAGGACTTCTTCGGCGGCGACGCCTTCACCTACGACTACCAGGGGGCGATGTACCTGGAGTACTGGCGCGGGCTGAGGAAGCAGTCGGAGTTCTTCGGGGCGTCGATGTACCGCAACTGGGGGATGGGCTACGTGGTGGCCGTCATCTACGCGGTGATAGGGCGGAGCATGCTGGCGGTGCAGTTCTTCAACGCCGTGGTGGGCGCGGCGACCGCGCCCGTCATCTTCCTCTGCGCGCGCCAAATCTTCCAGAACATGCGCGTCGCCAAGATCGCGACGCTCTCGGTCGCCTTCTTCCCGAGCCTCGTCCTCTGGTCGTCGCAGGGCCTCAAGGACGGCCCCATCGTCTTCCTGCTGGCCGTCGTCATGCTGGCGACGCTCAAGCTCGGCGAGCACTTCAGCACGAAGTACGTGGCCGTCATGCTCTTCGCGCTCTACGGGCTGCTCTGCTTCAGGTTCTACATCTTCTACATGACGGCGGCGGCCGTCTGCGGGGCGTTCGTCATCGGGATGCGGCCGCAGACGACGCGCAACCTGCTCCGGCAGTTCGCCATCGTGCTGGCGATAGGGTTCGGGCTCACGTACCTGGGCGTGCTCCGCACGGCCGACGCGCAGCTCGAAGTCTACGGCGACCTGGACGCGGTGCAGCGCAGCCGCGCCGACCTCGTGCGCTCCGCCAACTCGGGCTTCGGGCAGGACGTGGACGTCTCGACGGCGTCGGGCGCGATCAGCGCCGTCCCTTTGGGGATGGCCTACCTTCTATTCGCGCCCTTCCCGTGGCAGCTCGCGAGTCTCAGGCAGTCCATCACCCTCCCGGAGATGCTCGCCTGGTGGGCGGCGTTCCCGCTGCTGGTGATGGGCATCTGGTTCACGGTCAAGTACAGGCTAAGGCAGGCGCTCCCGATCCTGCTGTTCACGACGATGCTGACGCTGGCCTACTCCATCTTCCAGGGCAACGTCGGGACGGCCTACCGGCAGCGGTCGCAGATTCTCGTCTTCTACTTCATCTTCGCCGCCGTCGGGGCCGTGCTGGTGCTGGAGCGCAGGGAGAACCGGAGGCGGCAGGAGCTTCTGGTGAGGCAGGCCGCCGCCGCGGCCGCCTTCATGCCGCGCCGCAGGTCGCCGCCGCGCAGCCCGCTCCCCCACGGGGCGCTCTCGACGCGGCGCGAAGAGTTGCCCGCGCCGCCCGCCGCCGTCACGCGCGCGGCCGGGGCATCATAAAGGTCTGAGGCGGCCGGGCGCGCCCCGCCGCTTGCGGCCGCGCCGCCCTTTGCTGAATACTAGGCTTTAAACTTTCCCCGGCCCTGGATTTATGAACGCCCTACTCGCCGCACTCTCGGTGGCCCTCGCGGCCGCGGTCGCGCTCACCCTGCGCGGCGGCGCGGCGGCCGTGCTCGTCTGCGCGGTGTGCGCCATCGTGGCCGGGGCGATTCTCGGCAGGGGCGAGGGGCAGCACCGCGCCTTCCTCCTCAAGGTCTTCGTCGCCGGGCTGCTCGTGAGGATGTCCGTCGGCGCGCTCATCAACGCCTTCGAGTTGCAGGACTTCTTCGGCGGCGACGCGCTGACCTACGACCTGCTGGGCAACGGGATGGTTCAGGCGTGGCTCAACGGGCTGCCGCAGCCGGCCGAGATCAAGGACTGGGCGGTCGGCGGCGGCTGGGGCATGCTCTACCTCGTGGCCGTGATCTACGCGGCCGTCGGGCGGAACATGCTGGCGGTGCAGTTCGTCAACGCGATTCTCGGCGCGGCCACCGCGCCCGTCATCTTCCTCTGCGCCCGGCACATCTACCAGAACATCAGGGTCGCGAAGCTGGCGACGCTCTTCGTCGCCTTCTACCCGAGCCTCGTGCTCTGGTCGTCGCAGGGCCTCAAGGACGGCCCCATCGTCTTCCTGCTCTCGCTCGCCATGCTGGCGACGCTGCAACTCGGCGAGAGGTTCAGCCTGAAGTACGCCGCGGCGCTCGGGTTCTCGATGTTCGCCATCCTCTCGCTGCGCTTCTACGTCTTCTACATGCTCGCGGCGGCGGCCGTCGGCGCGTTCGTCATCGGGATGCGCGCGGTCTCCTCGCAGAGCCTCGCGCGGCAGCTCGTCATCGTCCTCACGCTGGGCGTCGGGCTCACATACCTGGGCGTGCTCCGCACGGCGGGCACGCAGTTCGAGCGCTACGGCAACCTCCAGGCGGTGCAGACGAGCCGCGCCGATCTCGTCCGCGCGGCCAACTCCGGTTTCGGGCAGGACGTGGACGTCTCGACGGCGTCGGGCGCGATCAGCGCCGTCCCTTTGGGGATGGCCTACCTTCTATTCGCGCCCTTCCCGTGGCAGCTCGCGAGTCTCAGACAGTCCATCACCCTCCCGGAGATGACCGTGTGGTGGCTCTGCTTCCCGCTGCTCGTCGTCGGCATCTGGTTCACGCTGAGTTACCGGCTGCGGCAGGCGCTCCCGATCCTGCTGTTCACGGTGATGCTGACGCTGGCCTACTCCATCTTCCAGGGCAACATCGGGACGGCCTACCGGCAGCGGTCGCAGATTCTCGTCTTCTACTTCATCTTCGTCGCCGTCGGGGCCGTGCTGCTCAAGGAGCGGCAGGAGGACAGGCGGCGGCAGGCGGCGTACGAGAAGCAACAGTCGGTGACGGCCGTGGCGCGCGCCGCCGAGGCGCGCAAGCGCTACGCGCTCTGGAAGCAGGAGCGCGAGAAAGATTTGGAGCGCATCGCGCAGGACATCAACGAAAGGGTCAACTTCTGATGTGCGGCATCGTCGGCATGGTCAACCTCGACGGGCGGGCGGCGGACTCGGCGCTGCTCGGCCGCATGAACGAGGCCATCCACCACCGCGGCCCGGACGAGGAGGGGAGCTACCTCAACGGCCACGTCGGGCTCGCCATGCGCCGGCTCGCCATCATCGACCTCGCGGGCGGGCAGCAGCCCATCGCCAACGAAGACCGCACCGCCTGGATCGTCTTCAACGGGGAGATTTACAACTACCGCGAGCTGAAGAAGCGGCTCGAAGACCTCGGCCACCGCTTCCGCACCGACTGCGACACCGAGGCCATCGTCCACGCCTACGAGGCGTGGGGCGCGGACTGCCCCAAACACCTGCGCGGCATGTTCGCCTTCGCCATCTGGGACGAGCGCACGCAGGAGCTTTTCGCCGCGCGCGACCGCGTCGGCAAGAAGCCCCTGCTCTACTCGAAGACGCCCGGCTCGTTCGTCTTCGGCTCGGAGTTCTCGGCGCTGCTCCTGCACCCCTCGGTCGGGCGCGAGATAGACCGCGGGGCCATCCACGACTACCTCTCCTTCATGTGCGTGCCCGCGCCGCTCACCGCCTACCGGGACATACGCAAGCTCGAGCCCGGCCACTCGCTGACGCTCAAGCGCGACGGCGAGCTGAAGATAGAGCGCTACTGGGAGCCCGACTTCTCGAAGAAGATCAAGGTGACGGAGGAGGAGGCGGGCGAGCGCGCGCTGGAGCTGCTGCGCGACGCCGTGCGCGTGCGGCTGATGTCCGAGGTGCCGCTCGGCGCGTTCCTCTCGGGCGGCGTCGACTCGTCGGCCGTCGTCGCCCTGATGGCCGAGGAGAGCTCCACCCCCGTCAAGACCTTCTCCATCGGCTTCGACGAGCAGGACTTCTCCGAGCTGCACCACGCGCGCCGCGTCGCCGAGCACGTCGGCGCGGAGCACCACGAGTTCGTCGTCCGCCCCGACGCGATGGAGGTGCTGCCCAAACTCGTCGAGCACTACGGCGAGCCGTACGCCGACTCGTCCGCCATCCCGACCTACTACGTGGCGCGCGAGACGCGCAAACACGTCACCGTGGCGCTGAACGGCGACGGCGGCGACGAGTGCTTCGCCGGCTACGAGCGCTACGCGGCGATGCTGCTGTCGGAGCGCTACCGACGCCTGCCGGGCGTGCTGCGCGAGCAGGTCATCCGGCGGGCGATGGAGCTGCTCCCCATCTCGGAGGTGCGGCCGTCGCGCGCGCGCAAGGTGCGCCGCTTCCTGCGCGCCGCCTCCCTGCCGCCCGTCGAGCGCTACATGCGCTGGGTCTCGGTCATCAACCCGGAGGAGAAGGACGGGCTCTACTCCGAGGAGTTCGGCCGCAGCGTCGCCGGGCGCGACGTGAGCGAGCGGATACGCCCTTGGTTCGCGCGCGCCAACGGGGCGGGCGTCGTCGACGCCTCGCTGCTGGCCGACACGATGACGTACCTGCCGAACGACCTGCTGGTCAAGGTCGACATCGCCAGCATGGCCGTCAGCCTTGAGGCGCGCTCGCCGTTCCTCGACCACCACGTCATCGAGTTCGCCGCCTCGCTGCCGGAGAACCTGAAGCTGCGCGGGCTGACGACGAAGTACATTCTGAAGAAGACGCTCGCCAAACTCCTGCCGGCGCAGAACCTTTCGCGCAGCAAGATGGGCTTCGGGGTGCCGGTCGGCCACTGGTTCCGCGGGCAGATGCAGGGCTTCCTGCGCGAGAACCTGCTCTCGGATCGCGCGTCGCGCCGCGGGGTGTTCCGCCCCGAGGCCGTCCGCAACATGGTCGAGCTGCACACGCGCGGCGAGCGCGACTACACGCACCAGCTCTGGACGCTGCTGATGCTCGAACTCTGGTTCCAGAGGTTCGTTGATTAAAGGCGGTAGACAGCAGTCAGTAGTCGGTAGGCTCCGCCCTGCCGACCCTGCCGTTGACGGGCCGACCGCCCGACACGTGAGGCTTTTCTACTGACTACTGACTTCTGTCTACTGACTACTTTTTTGGAGGTTTACCCTTGAAAGGTATCGTTCTGGCCGGGGGACTGGGGACGCGGCTGCGCCCCCTGACGGCCGTCACCAACAAGCACCTGCTGCCCGTCTACGACAAGCCGATGGTCTACTACCCGATCCAGACGCTCGTCAACGCCGGCATCAACGACATCATGATCGTCACCGGCGGCAACTCGGCGGGCGACTTCCTCAAGCTCCTCAAGAACGGGAAGGACTTCGGCCTCAAGCACATCAACTACACCTACCAGGAGGGCGAGGGCGGCATCGCCGCGGCGCTCGACCTCTGCGAGGCGTTCGCCGACGGCCAGGCCATCTGCGTCGTCCTCGGCGACAACCTCATCGAGAAGAACATCTGCCGCGCGGTGCGCGCCTACCGGCACCAGGGCGGCGGCGCGAAGATTCTCCTCAAGCAGGTGCCCGACCCGCAGCGCTTCGGCGTGCCCGAGCTCGACGGCCGCAAGGTCGTCCGCATCGAGGAGAAGCCCGAGCGGCCGAAGTCCGACTACGCCGTCATCGGCATCTACATGTACGACGCCGACGTCTTCAACATCATCAAGACGCTCAAGCCCTCGGGGCGCGGCGAGCTGGAGATCACCGACGTCAACAACGCCTACATCGAGCGCGGCGAGATGAGCTGGGACGAGCTCGACGGCTGGTGGACGGACGCCGGGACCTTCGAGAGCCTGCTGCGCGCCTCGAACATGGTGGCCGAGACGGGG
>DASVSK010000164.1:0-3283 GCA_036388135.1 Pyrinomonadaceae bacterium
ATGAAGACCTCGATGAAGTCGACGACGTAGCCGAGCCGCACGCGGTCGGTCAGGTTGCCGGCCACGCCCGCGAGCAGCAGCGCCAGCGCGCCGAGCAGCCGGTCGTCCGTCCGCCGCGTGCGGAAGAAGTAGGCCAGCAGGCCGACGACCGCCAGCGCCGCCAGCGCCGAGAGCATCCAGCGCCCGAACTCGCCGCCGTCCTGCAAGCGCCCGAACGCGATGCCGGTGTTCTCGGCGTAGCCGAACTGCAACAGGCCGTCGAAGACCTTCACGACCTCGCCGCCGCGCAGACGCCGCACGGCCCAGGCCTTGGAAGCCTGGTCGGCCAGGTAGAGGGCGGCCGCGGCGAAGAGGTACGCCGCGCGCCAGCCCTTGCCGCGCACGCGCCCGCTCACCCCGCACCCCCTTCGGCCTCGATCTCGGCCAGCGCCTCGACGCAGCGCTCGCACGCCGTCGGGTAGCGCGTGAACTCGCCCACGTACGTCGAGTAGTTCCAGCACCGCTCGCACTTCTGACCCGCCGCGCGCTCGACCGTCACGCGCACCTCCTCGCCCGCCTCCTCTTCGAGAAGCGTCAGCGCGACCTGCGAGACGATGAAGAGGTAGCGCAGCTCCCCGCGGTAGCTCGCGAGCAGCTCGAACGTCTTCCGCCTCGCTTCGAGCCGGACGTGCGCTTCGAGACTGCTCCCGATGAGCTTCGCCGTGCGCGCCTCCTCCAGCACCCCGAGCACGACGTCGCGCACCTCGAAGAGCCGCGCCCAGCGTTCGAGCAGCCCCGCGTCGCGCCCGACGCTTAAGGCCAGCGGGAACTCCGCCACGTGGACTGACGCCGGGACGCCGGCACCCTCGTCCGCGCCCTCGGCCGCGCCCCCGGCCGCGACGACGACGCCCTCGCCGGCCCCGGCGGCGACTCCGTCGCCCACGGCGGGCGCGGCCGCGCGCCGCGTCCTGACCTCCGGGAGGTTCTCCCAGATTTCGTCGGCCGTGAACGAGAGCACGGGCGCGAGCAGCCGCGCGAGCGCGTCGGCGATGTGGTTCAAGGCGGTCTGCGCCGAGCGCCGCGCCTCGGACTTCGGCGCGGAGGTGTAGAGCCTGTCCTTGATGATGTCGAAGTAGCGCGCCGACAGCGTCACCGTGCAGAAGGCGTCCAGGAGGCGGTAGACCGCGTGGAAGTCGTAAGCCTTGTAGGCTTCGAGCGCGCGCTCGACGAGGCGGTCCAACTCCGCGAGCGCCCAGCGGTCCACCTCGTGCATGTCGCCGAGGGCGACCGCGTCGGCGGCCGGGTCGAAGCCGTCGAGGTTGCCGAGCGCGAAGCGCGCCGTGTTGCGAATCTTGCGGTACGAGTCGGCGACGCGCCGCAGTATCTCGTCCGAGCAGCGCATGTCCTCGCGGTAGTCGGACGACGTGACCCACAGCCGCAGGATGTCCGCGCCCGACTCCTTGACGAACTCCTCGGGCGAGACGGCGTTGCCCGCCGACTTGTGCATCGCGCGCCCCTGCGCGTCGAGCGTCCAGCCGTGCGTCACCACCGCGCGGTACGGCGCGCCGTCGTGCGCGGCGAGCCCCACCATCAGGGAGGAGTTGAACCACCCGCGGAACTGGTCGCCGCCTTCGAGGTAGACGTCCGCCGGCCAGCGCAACCCCTCGTAGTGCTCAAGCACCGCCACCGACGAGACGCCGCTGTCGAACCACACGTCGAGGATGTCGGTCTCCTTCGTGAACTCCGTGCCGCCGCACTCCCGGCACCTGAAGCCCTCGGGCAGCAGCTCCGCGGGCGTGCGCGTGTACCACGCGTCGGTCGTCTCGCGCTCGAAGACGTCGGCGACGTGGTCGATGGTTCGCCGGTCGGCCGTCGGCTCGCCGCACGCGCAGTAGAAGACCGGGATGGGCACGCCCCACACCCTCTGGCGCGAGACGCACCAGTCGGGGCGGCCCTTCTGCATGTTGCGCATCCTGTCCGCGCCCCACGCGGGCACCCAGCGGACGCGCTCGACCTCGCGCAGCGCGCCCGCCCTCAACGAAGTCGGCGACTCCGCCTCGTTGTCGACGTAGTTCGTGCGGTCGCGGCCGTCCTCGTCGGTCTCGACGCCGTCGGCGGCGACCTCGGGCGCGGCGTCGAGCGAGATGAACCACTGCGGCGTGGCGCGGAAGATGACCGGGTTCTTGCAGCGCCAGCAGTGCGGGTAGCGGTGCGCGTACTCCTCGGCGAAGAGCAGCGCGCCGCGCCCGCCCGCGAACTCGACGATGGCCGGGTTGGCCTCGAAGACGCTCCGGCCGGCGAAGTGTTCAACCTCGGGGGTGAAGCGCCCCGCGTTGTCGACCGGGCAGTAGATGTCGAGGCCGTAAGCCTTGCCGATGACGAAGTCGTCGTGGCCGTGGCCGGGCGCGGTGTGGACGAGCCCCGTGCCCGCCTTCGCCGTCGACTTCCTGTCGCGCGCCTCGCGCACGTCGAGCTCGGTCTCGCCGTCGGCCTCGCCGCCGAGCGTGACGTGGTCGCCGAGCATCAGCAGGGAGTGGCGGTTGATCCACGGGTGGCGCGCCTCCAGGCGGTCGAGCCGCGAGCCGGGGAAGCGCGCGAGGACTTTGGGCGGCCACACGACGGTCGAGGGGTTCGGCTCCGCGCCCGAAGGCTCCTGCGCGCCGCCGAGGTCTGCGGGGCGGCCGAGGCCGCACTTCTGCGCAACGTGCGTGACCAGCTCGGCGGCGACGACGTAGACCTCGCCGCTCTTCTCGTCCTCGACGGCGGCGTACTCGAACTGCGGGTTGACGGCGATGCCGAGGTTGGCCGGGAGCGTCCAGGGCGTCGTCGTCCAGATGAGGAAGTAGACGGGGCGCGGGTCGTCCTCGTCGCCGAGCAGCTCGCGCTTGAAGGCCTTGGCCTCGATGGAGTCCTCGGCGAGCGGGAACTTGACGTAGACGCTCGGCGAAGTGTGCTCGCGGTACTCGACCTCGGCCTCGGCGAGCGCCGTCTGGTCGTGGATGCACCAGTAGACGGGGCGCGCGCCCTTGTAGACGTAGCCGCGCTCGACGAAGCGCCCGAACTGGCGCGCCGTCTCCGCCTCGTAGTGGTTCGACATCGTCAGGTACGGGTCGCCCCACAGCCCGAGGATGCCGAGCCGCTGGAAGTCGCGCGTCTGGCTCTTCAGCGCGTTGGCCGCGTGCTCGCGGCAGGCGCGGCGGAAGCTCTCCGTGCTCAGGTCGGACTTCTTCTTCCCCTTCTTGTCGAGCGCGCGCTCGACGTGCTGCTCGATGGGGAGGCCGTGGCAGTCGTAGCCGGGCACGTA
>DASVSK010000165.1:0-4171 GCA_036388135.1 Pyrinomonadaceae bacterium
GAGGCCGCGCCCATCACGGGGCCGATGTACCAGCTCTTCATCTTCTTCATGATCACCGACCCGAAGACGACCGTCAGGTCGTCGAAGTGGGCGCAGGCGTTCGTCGCCTTCTGCGTGGCGCTCTTCGAGACGGTGCTGCGCCTCTCCGAGAACGTCCACGCGCCCTACTACGCGCTCTTCGTCGTCGGGCCGGTCGCCAACCTGATTGAGATATACCTGACCCCGCGGCGCGCGCCCCCGGCGCAGGAGCCGACGGCGCGCGCCGCCCCCTGACGCGCGCCGCGCCGGCCGCACCCGCCGTTTAAAAGCCGCTGCCCGAAGACCCTTAAACGAAGAGGTGGACACTCTCAAGATGCGCCGTTCCCCGCTGGTCAACGCAATCATTCTTTCCGCCGCGGCGCTCGTCTCCGGCTGCCAGCAGGACGCGACGACGAGGCCCACGGTCGCGCCGCAGGGGCCGGCGGCCGCCGCGGCCTCCGCGACGCCGGGCGCGACCCCCGGCGCGACGCCCACGCCCCCGCCGCGCCCCTCGGGGCCGGTCGAGTTTCTGGACGTGACCGCCGAGGCCGGCATCCGCTTCCGGCACAACAACGGCGCGGCCGGCAAGAAGTACCTGCCGGAGACGCTGGGCGCGGGCGCGGCCTTCTTCGACTACGACGGCGACGGCTGGCTCGACGTCCTGCTCGTCAACTCGACGGGCTGGCCCGAGAACAGGGGGCCGGCCACCTCCTCCGCGCTCTACCGCAACAACCAGGACGGGACCTTCCGCGACGTGACGCGCGAGGCAGGGCTCGCCTCGAACCTCTACGGCATCGGCTGCGCGGTCGGCGACTACGACAACGACGGCAACGCGGACGTCTACATCACGGCGGTCGGCCCAGACCGCCTCTACCGCAACCTCGGGGGCGGCAAGTTTCAGGACGTGACGCGGCAGGCGGGCGTCGGCGACCCCGGCTTCGGCACGAGCGCCGCTTGGCTCGACTACGACCGCGACGGCAAGCTCGACCTCTTCGTCGCCAACTACGTCGAGTGGTCGCCCGAGTCCGACGTCCACTGCACGCTCGACGGGACGAACAAGTCCTACTGCACGCCGCAGAAGTACAAGGGGCAGAGCCCGACGCTCTACCGCAACCGCGGCAACGGCTCCTTCGAGAACGCCACCGACCGCGCCGGCCTCAACGACCCGACGAGCAAGGCGCTGGGCGTGGCGCTCTTAGACTACGACGACGACGACTTTCTCGACCTGTTCGTCGCCAACGACACCGAGCCGAACAGGCTCTACCGGAACAAGGGCGACGGCACGTTCTCCGACGAGGCCCTGACGGCGGGCGTCGCCTTCGGCGAGTCGGGCGCGGCGCGCGCCGGGATGGGCGTGGACGCGGCCGACTACGACGGCTCGGGCCGCCAGAGCCTCGTCATCGGCAACTTCACGTCGGAGAGCATGGCGCTCTACCACAACGACGGCGGCGGCCTCTTCACCGACGAGGCGCGCGCCTCCGGCATCGGCAAGATGTCGGAGCAGTCTTTGACCTTCGCCACCTTCTTCTTCGACTACGACCTCGACGGGCTGCTCGACGTCTTCGCCGTCAACGGCCACGTCTCCGACGACATCCAGAAGGTGCAGCCGCGCGTCCGCTACGCGCAGCCGCCGCACCTCTTCCGCAACCTCGGCCGCAAGAAGTTCGAGGAGGTGACGGCGAGGGTGGGCCGCGCGCTCGGCCGCGCCGTCGTGGGGCGCGGCGCGGCCTACGGCGACTACGACAACGACGGCGACCTCGACCTCCTCGTCACCGCCAACGGCGGCCCCGCCCGCCTCTACCGCAACGACAACGCGAACCAGAACGACGTGCTCAAGGTGAAGCTCGTCGGCTCGCGCTCGAACCGCGACGCCGTCGGCGCGCGCGTCACCGTCTCGGGCGCGAACAACTTCAAAACGCGCAACGCGGTGCGGACGGGTTCGAGCTACGCCTCGCAGAGCGAGACGACGCTCACGCTCGGCCTCGGCAGCCCCGACGGCACCGAGCGCGTCTTCACGCTTGACATCACCTGGCCGGGTGGCGAGAAGATGACGCTCCCGCAGGTGAGGGCCAACCAGTCGCTCGTCGTCCGGGAGGGGCAGGGCGTCGTCAGTTCGGAGCCCGTCGTCTTCGCGCGCGCCGCGCCCGTCCCGGCGCAGACGCCCGCGCCGCGGGCGCAGTGAACAAGCAGGGAAGTCATATGAAGCCGTACCGTTATCTCTTACTCGCCGCGGCCGTCGCCGCGGCCGTCGCACTCGTCTCCTCGTCGCGCCGGCCCGGGGCGGCGTCGCAGTCCCCCGCCGCGCGCGCCTCGCGCGAGGAGGCGTACCGCGCCAACAACCTCGGCGTGGCGCTGTTGGAGCAGTTCAAGCACAGGGAGGGTGCCGAAGCCTTCCGCCGCGCTCTCTCGCTCGACCCTAAGCTCGCGCTCGCGCGGACGAACCTCGCCATCGCGCTCTTCAACATCCCCGACCTCGCCGCGTCGCAGAAGGAGGCGGAGGCGGCGGCCGCGGCCTCGCCCGGCGCGCCGCAGCCGGCCTACCTCCTCGGCCTCATCGCGCGCCAGCAGAACCGCGTCGAGGACGCCGTCGCGGCCTTCGGGCGCGTGCTCAAGGTCGACCCGCGCGACGTGGGCGCGAACGTCAACCTCGGGCAGGTCTACGCGCAGCAGCGGAAGTACGCCGAGGCCGTCGCGCTCTTCCGCACCGCGCTCGCCGAAGAGCCTTACAACGGCACCGCGCTCTACAACCTCGGCACGTCGCTCCTGCGCTCGGGCGCGCGCGAAGAGGGGCAGCGTTTGATGCAGCAGTTCCAGGCGCTGCGCGCGAGCGGCGCGGCGACGACCGTCGGGCAGAACTACCTCGAACAGGGTCGCTACGCCGAGGCCGTCGCCTCGACCGGCGCGGAGCCCGACGTGGTCGACAGGCGCACGCCCGAGGTCGCCTTCGCGGACGCGACCGCCGCCGTCATCCCTTCGGGGAACGAGGCGAAGGCCGCGGCCGTCGACCCGAACGCGCCCGGGCAGGGCGGCGGCGGCCTGCTGCTTTTCGACTTCGACGGGGACGCAGACCTCGACCTCTTCGCCGCCGCCGCGGGGGGGCGAAAGCTCTTCCGCAACGACGCGGGCAGGCTCACGGACGTGACGGCGCAGTCGGGTCTGTCCGTCGAAGGCGTCCGGGGCTCGTTCGGCGGCGCGGTCGCGGGCGACTTCGACAACGACGAAAGGCCGGACCTCCTACTCGTCGGGCCCGACGCCCTCGCCCTCTACCGCAACGAGGGCGGCGGGCGGTTCAGGGACGTGACGGCCGCGGCGCGAGTTCCCGCGCGCGCGAACTCGCCGGGCGTGGCCGCGTTCGTCGACGCCGACCACGACGGCGACCTCGACATCTTCGTCGCCGGGGGCGCGCCGGCACGGCCGCAGCCCGCGCCCGCGCCCGCCACCACTCTGCTTCTACGTAACAACGGCGACGGCACGTTCGCGGACGTGACGGCGGCCTCGAAGCTGGCGGCCCCGGCCGGGCGCGCGGTGGCGGTCGTGCCGACCGACTACGACAACCGGCGCGACGTCGACCTGCTCGTCGTCGGCTCCGACGCGCCGCCCGCGCTCTGGAAGAACCTGCGCGACGGCACCTTCCGCGACGTGGCGGCCGAGGCGGGGCTCGACCTTAAAGGCGGCGGGTTCGCCGCCGTCGCCGCGGGCGACGTCAACAAGGACGGCTTTACGGACTTCTACTTCGGGCGCGCGGACGGCCCCGGCGAGTTCGCCTTAAGCGACGGCAGGGGTCGTTTCAAGCTGAGCCCCGCGCCGGCCGTCGGCGGGGCGTCGACGCGTTCGTCGGGACAGGCGGCGGCCCAGTTTCTCGACTACGACAACGACGGGCTGCTCGACCTGCTGACGGTCTCGCGCGGGCAGAAGGGCGGCGGGCTGCGCGTGCTGCGCAACACGGGCGACGGCTGGGCGGACGTGAGCGAGAAGGCCGCGCGGGGACTATTCGCCGACGCGCCTGAGGCCGCGGCGCTCCCTGTCTCACTCGCGTCGGGCGACGTGGACGGCGACGGCGACGTCGACCTCGTCATCGGCCCGGCGCTTCAGAACGGGGCGGGCGGGCGGCTGGTCGTCGCGCGCAACGACGGCGGCAGCCGCAACCGCTCGC
>DASVSK010000166.1:0-4343 GCA_036388135.1 Pyrinomonadaceae bacterium
GCGGAAAGTTTGCGGGGGGGTCTGATGCGGGCCCTAGCGGTAGCGCTGGCCGATCTGCTCGGTGCCGAAGGTGCCGATGCCGTTGAGGCGGAAGCTGAAGACGACGCGGTTCTCGTTGCGCAGGCCGACGTTGAAGGTGAAGTACTGGCCGACGACCGCGCAGCAGTCCCAGGCGTTGCCGAGCGTGACGGTCGAGCTGATGAGCGAGGAGCTGCCCTGCCCCGGCCGGTTCTGGAAGTCGAAGAAGAAGCTCGCGCCGCCGAACAGCCCGCGGTTGCGGTCGCCGACGAAGACCGAGGGGCTCCACTGCGAGCCTTGCAGCGTCCCCGGCTCGTTGCCGCGCAGGTCGCTGAACTGGCGCAGGCTCGGCGCGAGCGTGACGGCGCGCGTGTAGTAGAAGGTCTGGAAGGCTTCGACGGCGCGGAGCACGGCCGCGCGGCGGCGGATGCCGAAGGAGACGGCGAGGTCGCGCACGCCGCCGCCCTCGCCGAGCGTGTCGATGTCCGTGCGCACGTCGGCGAACAGCTCGCTGTCGGCGCGCGTCGGCGTGCGCAGGCGCGCCTCGACGTTTAAGGGCGAGAGGCGGCGCGCCACCCCGCCGTAGGTGAAGCCGGAGAAGGTGTTGAGCGGGTAGAACTGGTTGCGGCGGCCGGGGACGAGCGCGCCGCCGAAGGTCGGGTCGAAGAAGTACTTCTGCCTGACCGTCACCGACAGGAACTCGTAAGGCTGGCGCGTGAGCGGCGACTGGCTCGCCTTGAGCGCCGTGAGCCGGCCGGCCGCGCGCGCGTTCGCCGGGAGCCGGGGCTCGGCGCTCTCGACCTCGTTCTCGCCCTTGCCCTCGTCCTTGCCCTCTTCCTTGCCCTTGCCCTCTTCCTTGCTCTCCCGCCCGGCGGCGTCGGCGGCGCGCGTCTCCTCGCGCGCGGCTTCGCCCCCTTCCCTCGCCTGGCCGAGCCGCGCGGGCGTCGTCGCGGCCTTACCGCGCCCGACGCTCTCGGCCGAGCGGCGGAGGAAGAAGCGGTTGGTGATGCCGTACTCGATCTCGTTCGTGTCGGCGACGGCCTCGACCTCGTCGAAGCGGATGAGCTTGTCGAAGTTCGAGATGCCGCCTATGACGCGGTAGGTCAGGTAGGGCTCGACGACGTGGCGGAAACGGAAGGAGCCGTCGCCGCGTCGGAAGTTGCGCGCGAGCGCGGGCGGGCGCACGTCGAGGCTGAACTCGCCGTAGCCGCGCAGCACGTCTTTGGGGAGGACGATGCGCGTCAGCGGGTCGATGGAGTTCGAGTAGTAGGTGCCGCGCACGCGCGCCGTCGCCGTCACGCCCCAGCCCGCGAACGAGAGCGGCAGCATCGCCGACGGGTGGAAGTCGAGCCGCTGGACGATGGACGGCGTGATGACGGGGTTCTGGTTCCCCTCGGCGAGGAACGTCGCGAGGTCTTCGACCGTCTCCTTGCGGCTCACGCCCTCGACGCCGCTCTCGAAGGAGAAGTAGACGGGCAGCCTGTCCTTCAGCCACGAGACGAGCCCCGGCCGCTTCTCGAAGGAGATGCCGGGGAGCGAGCGCGTGCGGACGCGCACGGAGGGGATGGAGGTGACCTGCGTGCGCGCGACGAAGTTGAAGGAGTGGCCGCCGAAGTTCTTGTTGACGAAGACCTGCGAGCGCTCCTCCGGCGAGATGGCGAGCTGGATGGAGTCGGAGAATATCTGCCGGAAGGCGAGGTTCGAGGTGATGTTGACGTCGGCGGCGGCGAGGAACCCGTTCGGGAAGTAGTGGACGCCGTCGGCGTAGAAGCTCGACCCGCCCTGGTCGGGGTGCTCGGCGTCCTCCTTCGGGCCGAGGGCGCGATCCTTGACGGTGTAGAAGCCCACGTTGAGGAACGAGCGCGAGTTGGCGCGCGTGCGCAGGTCCGCGCCGAAGCCGATGCCGCGCCGCGTGTAGAGGTCGTTGCGGAACGTGATGTCGGCCGAGCGCCCGAGCGTCTGGTAGTAGGCGTTCGAGAGCCGGAAGCCCTTCTCACCCGAGCCCGAGAAGGTCGGGGTGAGGAAGCCCGAGGCGCGGTCGCGCTGCTTGATGGAGACGGTCGCGTAGGGGAGCCAGAAGACTGGCACGCCCTTGACGAGCAGGCGCGGGCGCTTGAGCTTGACGCGGTCGGCGAGCTTGATGGTGGCGCGCGCCGTCTTGAAGCTCCACTTGGGCACCTCGTCGTCGCCGCAGGCCGTGACCTCGCCGTTGACGATGACGATTTTGTCGCCCGCCACCTTGTCGACGCGGTCGGCCGTGAAGTACATGATGGTGCCGTCCTGCGTCTGGTTGGTGAAGCCGGTCGAGTTCTCGAAGAAGCCGGTCTTGGTGGCATAGTCCCACTCGGCGCGCGAGCCCGTGATGCGCTGGAACTCGCCCTGGTCGAAGACGACGTTGCCCTCGGCGACGGCGCGGTTCTTCGCCGTGTAGACCGTCACCTTGTCGGCCTGGAGGCGGTAGATGCCGATGCGCGCGTCGACGTTCCCCTCGTAGACGACGACGCGCGCCTCCTCGGGGCCCGAGACCTCGTCGCGGGCCGCCCTCACCTCAAGCTCGTCGGCGGGCTGCGGCCCTTGCGCGCCCTCGGGGCGTCGGCGCGGGCGCGGGCGGACGGGCTGGTCCTGCGTGAGCGGGTTGACGTTGGGCGTGTCGGTGACCGGGTTCTCGACCTTGCGGTCGACGGGGTTGGTCTGCTGCTGCGCGCGCACGCTCGCCGCCGCCGGGAAAGAGACGGCGGCGCAGACGAGCAGAAGCAGCGTCAGCGCGCGGCGCGTTTTGTGTTGAGGAAATCGAGCGCGCAAGAGTTTGAGCAGTAAAGCCTCCCGGGAGACGAAACGCGCCGATGCTAACACGCGCCTCCGAGGGGCGACAAGCAAGGAGGCAGAAGAGTAGTCAGTAGTCAGTAGTTAGTAGTCAGTAGTCAGTAGAAACCCTTCATCGGCGAAACATCTGCGTTCCGGTGTCAGTGCCCGCAGAGCGGAGCCTACTGACTACTGTCTACTGTCTACCGCCCCTCCAGCCGAGGCGGTAGCGGGCGGTGAGCGCGAGGCCGAGGCTGAGGACGACGAGGCCGAAGACGAGGAAGGGCCAGACGTAGGGGAGCGCGAGGACGACCGCCCAGAAGGCCGCGCCGAGCAGGAGTGCGACCGACTCGCTCCGCCGCCTCTCGGGGAGCAGCAGGCGCTGGAGCCAGCGCCCCGTGGCGGCGTTGATGACGACGCGGCCGAAGAGGTAGGAGAGCAGCACGAGCAGCAGCGCCGTGACGCCGACGAGCGCGCCGACGGCCGGCGGCAAAAACCCGAGCGCCGCCGTCACGCCCGGCCCCATCACGAGCGCGCCGACCAGCCCGATCAAAACCACGTGCCGGAACGTCAACTGCAAACGCGCCGCCGCGCGCGACACCGCGCCGGGCGAGACGGCCGTCAGCGCGATGGAGACGACGAACCAGAAGAGGACGGCCAGCAGCCTCCAGCCGACGAAGGCGGGCGAGAACTCGGGCGTCAGGATGGACGCGGGGTTGCGCGCGAGGTTGCGCAGCTCCTGCTCGTAGCCCGCCACCATCACCGTCTTCCCGGCGTCGTTGCGGCCGGCCCCGGGGTCGCGCCGGTAGGTGCCGCCGAAGACCATCACGTCGCCGCCGACGTAGGAGCCTTCGAGCTGGATGACCGAGCCGCCGACGGCCGCCGCGTCGCCCTCGACGCGCCCCTCGACGACGACGTCGCCGCCGAAGGCGATGACGCCGCGGACGTCGCCGCGCACGCGCACGCCCCGCCCCAGGCCGAAGACGTCGCCCGCGTGCCGCCCTTCGACGACCTGCTCCTCGCCCGGCTTCAGCTCCCGCGCGTCACAGGCGAGCGCGACGAGGAGCAGGAGGGCGAGGGTCAAGGCGGCCTTAGCGAAGGCGCGCGCGTCGAGTTTTGGAAGCGCGGCTCGGGGGGGCGGCGGCAGTTCGAGCCCGCCGCAGGGGCCCGGAAGGCGCGGGTGCTGCGCGGCGACGAATTTGAAATTTGAAGTTTGAAATCTCAAACCCTCTTGCCTTCCGCCTTCATACGAGAAGCGGCCAGCGCCCGTCCCTCCGGCGAGTGACGCGGGCTGGCCGCGAAGGCCAACGGCTCGGCCTCCCGAAATCTTCCCTCAGTCGCGCGTCGCCGCGCGGTGGTAGCCGCTGATGAGACGCTGGAGCAGCAACAGCCCCAGCGCGAGCAGAAGCAGCAGCGCCGCCACGGCCGGCGCGGAGCCCGAGACGACCCGCGCCGCGACCGCACGCAGCACGACGCCGGTCCCCGCGCCCGCCTCCGCCGAGGCGCGACCCGCCACGCCGAGC
>DASVSK010000167.1:0-2297 GCA_036388135.1 Pyrinomonadaceae bacterium
GAAGCTGAACGCGCTCAACATCCAGACCCGCGCCGAGGGCGCGGCCGCGCTCGACGAGCTGCGCGAGGACGACTCGGTGCGCGTCGTCGTCATCACGGGCGCGGGCGAGAAGGCTTTCGTCGCCGGGGCCGACATCGCCGAGTTCGAGGGGCGCACCGCCGTCTCGCAGCGCGACGTGATGACGGCGCGCTCGCTCTTCACCGCCGTCGACACCTTCCCGAAGCCGGTCATCGCGATGGTCAACGGCTTCTGCCTCGGCGGCGGCTGCGAGCTGGCGCTCTCGTGCGACATCCGCGTCGCCAGCGAGACGGCGCGCTTCGGCCAGCCCGAGATCAACCTCGGCATCATCCCCGGCGGCGGCGGCACGCAGCGCCTCACGCGCCTCGTCGGCGAGGGCAAGGCGATGGAGCTGATCCTGACCGGCGACATGATCGACGCGCAGCACGCCTACAACCTCGGCCTCGTCAACCTCGTCGTCCCGGCGGCCGACCTCGAAGCGAAGACGATGGAGATGGCGAACCGCATCGCCGAGAAGAGCCCCGTCGCGCTCCGCATGGCGAAGGAGGCGGTCAAGACGGCCGCGCGCGCCAACCTCGACGAGGGGCTGCGCCGCGAGATAGACCTCTTCGCCCTCACCTTCTCAAGCCAGGACAAGGACGAGGGCGTCCGCGCCTTCCTCGAAAAGCGCAAGCCCGATTTCAAGGGCGTCTGAGCAGCCGCGCCCCGCGCCCCGGCGGGAGGATGACGGCGGCGCGCCCGCCGGACTCCATGTTTGCGGAACGACGCTCCGTTATGCTAATTTACGGCTTCGTTTCGGGCGCATAATTCGGCCCCGGGGCGGATGATTTTTAGACGCGAGGGCGTTTGAAAAACGGGGCCGTAGCTCAGCTGGGAGAGCGCTGCAATGGCATTGCAGAGGTCAGGGGTTCGATCCCCCTCGGCTCCATCAACCGAATCAACAAGCTAAGGGCAGCCGCACGGCTGCCCTTTCTCGTTTCGTGCGACCCCGGCGTGCCCATCCCGGCGCGTTGGTCGTAGAATGGGGGACGCGTCGGCCGTCGGCGCGCCCTTAAAAATCCCTTCGACGGTTTCCCGCGACTCTCTCCCGAAAACCGGGACTTCCCTTCTGACAACTATGACGACGAGAAAGCGGTCAAGACGTCTCTACGCCTTCGGGGTCTTCCGGCTGGACGCGGACGAGCGCGTGCTCTTCGGCGGGCGGGGCGTCGTGCCCCTGACGCCGAAGGCTTTCGACACGCTGCTCGCGCTGGTCGAGAACAGCGGCCACGTGCTCGGCAAGGAGGAGCTGATGAAGAGGGTCTGGCCCGACAGCTTCGTCGAGGAGAACAACCTGGCGCAGAACATCTCGCTGCTGAGGAGGACGCTCGGCGAGGAGGGCGGGGGGCGGAAGTACATCGAGACCATCCCGAAGCGCGGCTACCGCTTCGTCGCGGACGTGAGCGCCGCGCCCTCGCGCGCGGGGGGCGTCGCCGCCGCCGGGGCGCGCGCGGTCGCGGGGACGCCGGACGAAGAGTGGGCGGCGGGCGACACGCCGACGTCAGGCCGGGCGACGCCCGCCGGCTTTGAGCTGCCGCTGCTCCACATCGGGCGCGAGTCGGCACACGACCACGACCTCGCGCAAGTCCGGCGGCCGGAGACGATGTACGCGCGCAGCGGCGACGTTAACATCGCCTACCAGGTCGTCGGCGACGCGCCGCTCGACCTCGTCTTCGTGACGGGCTGGGTCTCGCACGTGGAGTGCTGCTGGCGCGAGCCGAGCTTCGCGCGCTTCCTGCGGCGGCTCGCCTCCTTCTCCCGCCTCATCCTTCTGGACACGCGCGGGACGGGGCTCTCCGACCGCGTGCCCGTCAACCGGCTCCCGACACTTGAGCAGCGCATGGACGACGTGCGCGCCGTGCTCGACGCCATCGGGTCGGAGCGCGCGGCGCTGTGCGGCGTCTCCGAGGGCGGCCCCGTGTGCAGCCTCTTCGCCGCGACCTACCCCGAGAAGACGCTCGCGCTCGTCATGATCGGCACCTGCGCGCGGCGCGTCCGCGACGCCGACCGCCCGTGGCCGCCGACTGCGGAAGAGCGCGAGCACTTCTACGAGGAGATACGCCGTCACTGGGGCGGCCCCGTCGGCCTGGAGGAGCGCGCGCCTTCGGCGGCCGCCGACCCGCGCTTCCGCGAGTGGTGGGCGACCTACCTGCGCACGGGCGCGAGCCCCGGCGCGGCGCTCGCCCTGGCGCGGATGAACGACGAGACAGACGTCCGCCACGTGCTGGCGTCGGTGCGCG
>DASVSK010000168.1:0-4357 GCA_036388135.1 Pyrinomonadaceae bacterium
CCGCCCCGTTCGTCCGAACCTTTCGGCCGAGACGTCTCGCGACTCGACCGGACAAGGCGAGCCGATAAGTGCAAGCGGGATGCCACGCCGGGGAGCCGTGAATGTTCCTAAATTTCGAGGTTTAAAGAAGTTTTGGCCGTAACGTCAACCAAATACGTTGCCGACAGCCGAAAGCGTGTAGCTGCGTTCGTGCTGCCCTGGCGCAGGCTTTTTCGGGACGGCGGGCGGGCGCGACTCAAACGTGGACAGTCAAACTGAACCTTGACAGTCGGGCGGTTTGCGAATAGACTCCGGGGCACTTGGACAACCCTTAATCAGGAGGCTGTACACGCAAAAACCCGCTACACTGGGTTGGGAAGCGTGAGAAGAATCAAATACGTGATTCTCTACAGTAAACGGTAGCGTACGCGCCGTCTCCGCCAAATTGGGTACGGGCTTCCGACCCAGCGAAGCGCCCCGCACAAGCCTTATCGACCTGCGCGGGGCGATTTTGTGTCTGCGCTACGGAAAAGTCCGGCTCCCCTTACTTTAAAGTCTCTTCGCCGCTCACCTTCAGCGCACAAAAATCGGGTTCGAGATGATCCAGGGCTTCCCGTCGAGCAGACTCCCGAGCTGGTCGAGGTAGACCTCCACGCGGTAGACGCCCTTCCGGTTGGCGGAAAACTCCGCCAGCGCCGAGTCCTTCACCTCCGCCGCCACCTGTCCGTCGCGGAAGAAGACCGTCCGGCACTTTACAGGCGCGCGCGCGGCGAGTCTGACCGACCCGCCTTCGGGGAGTCGAATCTCTTCGCCCATCGTGCGCCGCTCCGCGCCGCTGTCGGCGTTGAAGCGGAAGCCGCTCGCGTCGCCGAACAGGTCGAAGGCGATGAAGCCGCGCCCCGCGCGCAAGGCCGCGAGAAGGCTCTCCGCGTCCGGCCGCCGCCCCTTCTCCAGCAGGACGTGGTTGCGCACGAGGCGGAAGCTGCGCTCGTAGGGGTCGAGCTTGACGCCGAAGACCTCTTCGCCGGTCTGCTCGCGGAACGAGAGGCCGACGTTGGCGTGCGCGTCGTTGCCGGCGAGGGCGTAAGTGCGACGCGCGCCGGAGGCGTTCATCGCGTCCCAGCGGCGCAGGTTCTCGCCCGGCCTCTCGTAGAACCTCGCGAAGAGAAGTTCGGGGCGTCCCCTGTAAGACCAGAGGCCGTCGAAGAGGAGCGTCGCGTAGTTGATGCGCTTCGCGTTGGTGTAGAGGTTGTAGACCTCGACGCCGTCGTAGTCGCCCGCGGCCAGATCGCGCACCTCCTCGGGGTAACCGACGACGGCGAGCCGCCCTTCCGACTTCGCGCGCGCGGAGAGGTCTCGCAGCGTGGGTTTCTGCGCCGGGGGCGCGAAGCCCGGGATGGCGAAGAGCCTCCCGCCGTCGGACGCGACCAGCTCGCTGCCGTTCAGGAAGACGACGCCCTCATGCACGCCCCTGAGCGTCGCCTCGGCGGTGTTGACGAAAGGGGAAGGGTGCTCCGTCATCACGACGAAGGCGAGGCGCTCGTCCCTCGCCGCGCGGACGACCTCGGCGAGCATCCCCGTGCTGTGTCCGCCGAGCGAAGAGTGTACGTGGAAGACGCCCGCGTAGTCGTCGAACGGCTCGTCGGGCGGCGCGGCTTCGCGCCCCGCGTTGAGCGCGTCGACCGCCGCGCCGAGCCGCCCGAGCCTGTAACGCCTGTAGGCGAACGGCGCTTGCGAAAGCAGCACCAGCCCGAGCAGCGCGAGCGTGATTTTCTTCCAACGCTTCATCGGTTAAAGAAGTGAAGTGATGAGTGATAAGAGGAGACGAGCCCCACTCCTCCTCATCTTATGATTCATCACTTACTCACTCGTCTTCAAAGTCCACGGAGGCGACGTGCTCGCTGATGATGCGGCCGAAGTCCGCGACGGCTATGTGGTCGGGGTGGACTGTGTAGGCGTCGAGCCCGGCGCGGTCGCGGAAGACGGCGACGAGCCCGGTGTGGTACGAACGCGGCAGGCCGAGCACGTCCGCGCCGACGGCGAAGCTCTGAATCTCGGGGATGACGCCGGGCAGGCGGCGCAAAAGCTCGACGTGCTCGCGGCGCTCGGCCTCGCCCACCTCGGGCTTGTACTTCCAGACGACGATGTGCGTCAGCATTCTCTTCAACCTCCACCTTCGCTCGAAATGTCGGAGAGCTTTTCGTTGAGTAGTTCCCACGCGCGGGCGACGTGCCGGCCCGTGGTTCGGATGTTGCCGACGGCGAGGCGGAGCGTGAAGACGCCGTTCAGCTTCGTGTGAGAGAGGAAGATTTCGCCCGTCGCGTTCGCGGCGTTCATCAGGCGCTCGTTGAGCGCGTCGAGCCGCGCCGCGCGCGCTTCGTCCGCCTCGCCCTCGACGCGCGTGCGCGCGCGGAAGCAGACGACGCTGAACGGCACGGGCGCGAGCAGCTCCCACGCGGGAGACTCTTCGACGCGGCCGGCGAACTCCCGCGCGAGGCGGCAGTGCTCGCGTATGCGCGCGGCGAGCCCCTCGCGGCCGAAGTAGCGGAGTATCATCCAGAGCTTGAGCGCGCGGAAGCGCCGGCCGAGCTGCACGCCGTAGTCCGACCCGTTGCGCACCTCCCCGGCCTCGGGCGCGCGCAGGTACTCGGGCGTCAGCGTGAAGGCGCGGCGCAGCACGTCGAGCCGGCGGCAGTAGAGCGCCGAGAGGTCGAACGGCGTGAAGAGCCACTTGTGCGGGTTCGTCACCAGAGAGTCCGCGCGCTCGCAGCCCGCCAGCACGTGCCGCATCTCGGGGACGACCGCGGCCGACCCGGCGTAGGCCGCGTCGACGTGGAGCCACAGCCCCTCGCGCGCGCACACGTCGGCGATTTCGGGCACGGGGTCGACGCTCGTCGTCGAGGTCGTGCCGACGGTGGCGACGACGCAGAAGGGGAGGAAGCCCGCGCCTCTGTCCTCTTCGACCGCGAGCGCGAGCGCGCCCGCGTCCATGCGGAACTCCGAGTCGGCGCGCACCTTCCGCAGCGAGCGCTGCCCGAGGCCGAGCGCGATGAGCGACTTCTCGACCGAAGAGTGCGCCTGCTCCGAGGCGTAGAGCCGCAGCAGCGGGAGGTCGGGTCGGCCGCTCATCCCGCCCTCGCGTATGTTCAGATTTAAAGCCTCGCGCGCGGCCGCGACGGCGTGCATGGTGGCGACGGAGGCCGTGTCGTAGATGACGCCGCCGAACTCCTCGGGCAGACCCATCAACTGCCGGAGCCAGTCGAGCGCGACCTCCTCCAGCTCGGTCGAGGCGGGCGAGGTGCGCCAGAGCATCCCCTTCGCGTCGAAGGCCGCGGCGAGCAGCTCGCCGAGGATGCCGGGGGCGGAGGCCGACGTGGCGAAGTAGGCGAAGAACGAGGGGTGGTTCCAGTGCGTGAGCGCGGGGACGACGAGCCGCCCGACGTCCGCGAGAATCTCCGACATCGGCTCGCCCTCGCGGGGCGGCGACGTGGGAAGTCGCGAGCGCAGCTCGCCGGGGGCGACCTGCGCGAGCACCGGGTAGCTTTCCGCGTTCGCGAGGTAGTCCGCCACGAAATCCACGGCCTCGCGGCCGAAGCGGCGAAACTCCTCCGGGCTCATGTCGCCCGACGGCGGCGCGTGCCCGCTTGGCTCCCTGTCGTCCTGCTCCATGCGTGGATTCTACAGACGAACGCG
The DNA here is from genome assembly GCA_036388135.1 of Pyrinomonadaceae bacterium. GTDB lineage: Bacteria > Acidobacteriota > Blastocatellia > Pyrinomonadales > Pyrinomonadaceae > QHXN01. The sequence goes on from DASVSK010000168.1 coordinate 3,673, forward strand.
CGCCGCGTCACAGGCCGCGCGGCGGCGGCGATTTGGCGGCAAAAAGTTGGCGGATTGTACTCGACACGGGGCGCTAAAACTGTATAATGCGCGACGTAAGCCTGACAACAATCTTTCTGCGGGAGCTAGACTGCGCATTCGGCTCGCGGCGATGATACCAAAATCCGACCGCCGTATAGCGCGGGTGAGGGTTTGCGGGGCCGTCCGTCGCCAGCGCCGCCGCGCGCAGTCCCCGGGCCGAACCCCCGCGCGCGGGGCCCGCCACGTCGATTCAACATCTGAAATTTGAGAGGTGAAAATGAAGCGCACCTTAATCACACTCGGAATGGTAAGCCTTCTGCTCGCCGCCTTCGCCTGCGAGCGGCGCGGCGACGGCGGGCCGGCGGCCGACGCGGGCGGCGTCATCAAAGTCGGCATCTACGGCGACCTCTCGGGGCAGACCTCCAGCTTCGGCGAGTCGACGCGCAACGGCGTGATGATGGCCATCGACGAGATCAACGCGGCCGGCGGCATAGGCGGCCGCAAGGTCGAGGCGGTCATCGAGGACGACCAGGGGCAGCCGCAGCAGGCTTCGACGGTCGTCAGCAAGCTCATCAACCAGGATAAGGTGGTCGCCATCCTCGGCGAGGTCGCCTCCACCAACACCCTCGCCGCCGCGCCCAAGGCGCAGGAGGCGAGGATTCCG
>DASVSK010000169.1:0-2640 GCA_036388135.1 Pyrinomonadaceae bacterium
GTCGCCTCGCCCGGCGCTGCCGCGGTGCCTCCTCCCCCGAAGCCGCCGGGCGCGCCCGCGCCCGGCTGGTCGAAGGTGACCGTGCGCGGCGCGGTGACGACGCGCCCCTCGCCCCCGCCGCCCGCGCGCGTCAGCCACCAGAGCAGGAGCGCCGCGGCCGCCAGCGCGAAGAGCGCGACGACGATGACGGCCCTCCTGCCCGCGCGCCGCGGCGGGCGAGCGACGACGCGCGTGCGCTCCGACGTCGTCTCGGAAGCGCCGCCCGGCTCCGCCACGACCGCCTTCTCGGACGTCTTCTCGACGGTCAGCTCTCCCGGCTCTTGCGTCTCTTCGGGCTTCTCTTTCATCTTCTCTCGCCGCCCTTCCGCCCCGCTCACTTCCCCGTCAGCTCCGGCGACGCCGAGACGCTCGCCACGCGCACGCGCGCGAGGTAGGTCTCAAGGACGGAGTCGACGTAATCGTTCTCCAGCTCGATGTAGCGGCGCTGCTCGGCGATGTAGTCGAGCAGCGTCTTCGAGCCCAGCTCGTAGGTCTTGCGGATGACCGAGAGGTTCTGCCCGGCCTGGCCGCGGACGCCGACGCGGTAAATCTCGGAGGCGCGCGCCGCGGCCTCGTAGGCGGCGTAGGCCGCGGCGACCTCGCGGCGCACGGTCAGCTCAAGGAACTCGCGCCGCCTCCGGGCCGCTTCGAGGTCGGCCGCCGCCGCCTCTACCGCGCCGACGTTCCTGTCGCGCACGGGCAGCGTCACCGAGACGCCGAAGGTGACGGAGTTCGCGGTGCTCTCGATGGGCGCGAGGCGGCCCGCGTCGTCCACGCCGCTCAGCATGAAGCCCGTCCGCATGCGCTGGTAGCCGGCGCGCACCTCGGCGTCGGCGCGGCCCGCGGCGCGCGCCCCCTCGATGCGCGACTCGGCCAGTGCCTCGGAGGCGCGCGCGGCGCGGAGGTCGGCGCGCGCGTCGAGGGCGCGGGCGGCCGCGTCGGCAGCGGCGGGCAGCGGGTCGATGAGGCCGTCGAAGTCGCCGCGCAGGCGCAGCGGCTCCGAGGGCTCGGAGCCCATCAGGTTACGCAGCTCAAGCAGCGCGACCTCGGCGCGGCCGCGCCCCGCCTCGCGCATCGAGCGCAGGCGGTTGACCTCGACGAGCACCTGGTTCTGTTCCAGCGGCGCGGTGCGCCCTTCGAGCACCCGCGCGACGACGAGGCGGTAGCCCCTCTGGCTGTTATTGAGCAGCTCCTCGGTCACGCCGAGCTTGAAGACCTCGGCCAGCGCCTCGCCGAACTTCGCGCGCACCTCGGCGGCGACCACGCGCTCGCGGTCGGCCAGCGTCGCCTCCCTCAACTCGACCTCGCGCTCGGCCACGCGCACGCGCGACGCGCGACGCCCGCCCAGCTCCAGCGGCAGCATGCCCTCGACCATGAGCTGGCCGTCGGGCATGTTCACGGCCTTCGCGCCCGAGACGTCGAGCCGCGGGTTGGCGCGGAAGCCGGCCTGTTTGACGAGCGCGCGCGCGGCCTCGACCTCCCGACGCAAGGCCAGCAACTCTCCGTTCGAGGCGAGCGCGCGCGCCACCGCCTCGTCGGCCGTCGTGCCGCCCGCCGGGTCGAAGTAGAGCCCCACGGCCGCCTCGTCCGCGCGCGGCCGCCTCGCGTCGGGCACGTCCGTCGCCGTCTGCGCCGCGGCGGCGGCGGCCCAAGCCAGAACGAGCCCGAGCGCCGCCGCCTTCGAGTAAGCCCACTTCGCTCTCATCTCTTAACACTCCCTCTCGCAAAGCTCGGCGGCGCGGTCAGTCCCGCGCGCGGGTCTCGCCGCCCGCGGGATTACCGAGCGCGCCTTCCCTCTTCAGCTTGTACTCTCTCATCCAGAAGAAGACGACCGGCGTGACGATGAGCACGTGCAGGAGGCTCGACAACATCCCGCCGAGGACGGGCGTCGCCAGCGGCTTCATCACCTCCGAGCCGGCGCTCGTCGACCACATGATGGGGAGCAGGCCGACGACGATGGTCGAGACCGTCATCACCTTCGGCCGCAGGCGCAGGAGCGCCCCCTCCGTCACGGCTTCGAGCAGCGTCTCGCGCGTCAGGCCCCCAAGCTCCCTCTTCTTCCGCTCGACCGCCTCCTCCAGGTAGACGACCATCACGATGCCGGTCTGCACGGCCGCGCCGAAGAGCGCGATGAAGCCTATCCAGACCGCGACCGAGAAGTTGTAGTCGAGCATCCAGAGCAGGTAGAAGCCGCCCGTCAGCGCGAACGGCACGGCCAGCAGGACGTGCGCCGCTTCGAGCGCCGAGTTGTAGGTCAGGTACAGCAGCCCGAAGATGACGAGGACGACGACGGGGACGACGACCATCAGCCGCTTGCGCGCGCGCTCCTGGTTCTCGTACTGGCCGCTCCACTGGAAGTAGTACCCGGCGGGCATCCGCACGCGCTCCGCGATGGCGCGCTTCGCCTCGTCGACGAAGCCGCCGATGTCGCGCCCGCGCACGCTCAGCAGCACCGTGCCGCGCAGCAGCCCGTTCTCGCTCTGGATCATCGAGGGGCCTTCGGTGGTGCGGATGTCGGCGAGCTGGCCGAGCGGGACGGGGACGCCCGCGGGCGAGGTGATGGGGAGCCGCGCGATGGCCTCGGGCGATTGGCGGAACTCG
>DASVSK010000170.1:0-2532 GCA_036388135.1 Pyrinomonadaceae bacterium
AGGTCGAGTACGTCCTCAACCACATGATAGCCGTCGTCAAGGTGTGAGGGGCGATGCAACGGCTCTACAAGTACCCGCGGACTCCGCACCTCACCGGCTCAAGGCTTCAACCCGGCGACGAAGACCTGCGCGTCGTCTCGCCCGGCGACCTCGCGGGGCGTCGGCTGGTGGTCGAAGAGAAGCTCGACGGCGCGAACTCCGCCGTCAGCTTCGGCGACGACGGGCGGCTGCTGCTCCAGAGCCGCGGACACTTCCTCGACGGCGGGCCACGCGAGCGGCACTTCGGGCTTTTAAAGGCTTGGGCCGGCTCCGTCCAGGGCAGGCTGTGGGACGCGCTGGGCAGCCGCCACGTCATGTACGGCGAGTGGCTCTACGCCAAGCACACCATCTTCTACGACGCGCTGCCGCACTACTTCTTCGAGTTCGACGTGCTCGACAAGGAGACCGGACAGTTCTTATCGACGGAGGCGCGGCGCGAGTTGTTAAGCGGCGCTCCCGTCCTCCCCGTCCCGGTGCTCTACTCGGGCACCTTCCGGGACGCGCGCGGGCTCGCCTCGCTCGTCAAGCCTTCCGCCTTCCAGACGCCGCGCTGGCGCGAGGCGCTCGCGGAGGTCTGCGAAGCGCGCGGGCTCGACGCCGGGCGCGCGCTGCGCGAGACTGACTGCTCGGGGCTGATGGAGGGGCTTTACGTCAAGGCCGAAGAGGGCGGGCGCGTCGCCGAGCGGTTCAAGTACGTGCGCCGCAGCTTCACGCAGGCCGTCGACGACTCGGGCGACCACTGGCTGAACCGCCCCGTCATCCCCAACCGGCTGCTGGAGGCGGCCGACCTGTTCACGTCACAGACATGAGCGAGCAATTTCACTGGTGCCCTTCGCCGCCCCTTTACGGCGTCGACTGGGGGCGCATCGAGCAGGAGTTCCCGGCCGTCGCACGGACGGCGGGCTGCCCGCAGGACAGCGTCCACCACGCCGAGGGCGACGTGCTCGTCCACACGCGGATGGTGGTCGAAGCCCTGGCCTCGATGCCCGCGTGGCGCGCTCTGCCGCGGCCGGAGCGCGAGACGGTCTTCGCGGCGGCGCTGCTTCACGACGTGGCTAAGCCCGCCTGCACCAAAGTAGAAGACGGGCGCGTCACCAGCCGCGGCCACTCCAAGCGCGGGGCCGTCATGACGCGCGCGCTGCTCTGGGGCATGGGCGTGCCGTTCGACGCGCGCGAGCAGGTCGCGAGCCTCATCCGGTTCCACCAGATTCCGTTCTTCCTCATCGACAAGCCGGACGGGCGGCGGACTCTCTTCGAGGTCAGCCAGTCGGCGCGGTGCGACCTGCTGGCCCTGTTGGCGGAGGCCGACGCGCGCGGCCGCGTCTGCGCCGACGGACAGAGGCTGCTCGACAACGTCGCGCTCTTCGCCGAGTACGCAGGGGAGCACGGCTGCCTGAAGGGGCCGAGGCGGTTCCCGAACGACCACAGCCGCTTCCTCTACTTCCGCAGGGAGGGGCGCGACCCCGACTACACGGCCTACGACGACACGGCCTGCGAGGTCGTCATGATGTCGGGACTGCCGGGCGCGGGCAAGGACTTCGGGGTCGCGGAGAACCTGCCGGACTGGCCCGTCGTCTCGCTGGACGGGCTGCGCCGCGAGATGGGGATTTCGCCGACCGAGAACCAGGGGCCGGTCGTCTCAAGGGCGAGGGAGGCGGCGCGCGAGCACCTGCGGAAGAAGCGAAACTTCGTCTGGAACGCGACGAACGTCAGCCGCCAGATACGTGAGCTATCCGTCAACCTCTTCGCCGCTTACAACGCGCGCGTGCGCATCGTCTACGTCGAGGCCCCCGAGGAGAGACTCTACGCGCAGAACCGAGAGCGCGCCGACCCCGTGCCCGCGGAAGTCATCCGCAAGCTGACCGCGCGCTGGGAGGTGCCCGACCTGACGGAAGCGCACCGCGTGGAATGGGTGGCGGGCTCCGCGGGCGCGGCGCAGCTCTTAACGTTCTGACGGGCGCTCCCGGCGTGAGTACGGCCGCGGGTCCGTCGAGTTGAAGTGAGCTTGCAAGAGGGCCGGTCGACGGCCGAGGATAGGGCGATATGACACGATTACTTTTACACGGCGTGGCTTGGCTCGTCATGACGAACGTCGCGCTGCCTGGCGGCCCAGACGGGGCCGCCCGTGCGACACGAGGCGCGGGCGCGGCGCAGGCGGCCCGCGTCGGTCATGAGTTCAAGGTCAAAGCCGGGCAGGTCGTCACGCTGGAGGGCGGAAGCCTGCGCGTCAAGTTCGCGTCGGTGGCGGAGGACTCGCGCTGCCCAGCCGACGTCAATTGCGTCTGGGCCGGGAACGCGGAGGTGCTGGTTGAGGTCGGCGCGAAAGGTAGAAGAGGGAAGCGCGTTCTGAGGCTGAACACGGAGGCGAGCCGGCGGCGCGCGGGGGAGGCCAGGTACCAACGCTACACGGTGAGGCTGGTGGGTTTGAGCCCGCGGCCGCGGGGCGGGCGGAAGATCGCGGCGGGCGAATACACGGCGACCCTGCTGGTCGTT
>DASVSK010000171.1:0-3108 GCA_036388135.1 Pyrinomonadaceae bacterium
ACGACCGACGAGGTGCGGAGGCTGATGCGCCTGATGGTCGGCGAGCTGAACGCGTCGCACCTCGGCGTGTCGGGCCCCTTCGGCGCGGCGGTGACGAACACGGGGCGGCTCGGCCTCGACTTCGACCGCGCCGAGTACGAGCGCACCGGGCGACTGCGCGTGAGTGAGGTCATCCCGCTCGGGCCGGCGGCGCTGGCGCGCGACGCGGCCGCGCCGGACAGGGCGCGCCCCCTGAAGGCGGGCGAGTACGTCCTCGCCGTCGACGGGCGGCAGCTCGACGCTCGGACGAACCTCGACGAGCTGCTCAACTACAAGACCGGACGCCGCGTCACGCTCGCCGTCGCCGACTCGGCGGACGGCGCGGGGCGGAGGGAGCTCGACGTGCGGCCGGTCAACACGGCGACCGAGAAGGGACTGCGCTACCGGAAGTGGGTCGAGGAGAAGCGCGACTACGTCGAGCGCGAGAGCGGCGGCCGCCTCGGCTACGTGCACATGTACGACATGTCTTCGGCGTCGCTCGCGCAGCTCTACGTCGACCTGGACGCGGAGAACCAGTCGAAGGAGGGCGTGGTCGTGGACGTGCGCCACAACGACGGCGGCTTCGTCAACGTCTACGCCATCGACGTGCTCGCGCGCAGGAGTTATCTGAAGATGACGCCGCGCGGGTTCAACGCCGCCCCGGCGCGCACGGTGCTCGGCCAGCGCGCGCTCGAACTCCCCACGGTGCTCGTCACAGACCAGTACTCGCTCTCCGACGCCGAGGACTTCGCCGAGGGCTACCGCAGCCTCCGGCTCGGCAAGGTCGTGGGCGAGCCGACCTCGGGCTGGATCATCTACACCTCGAACGTCTCGCTCATCGACGGGACGGTCTTCCGCCTGCCCTTCATCCGCGTCGAGACGGCGGACGGCGTCAACATGGAGCGCAACCCGCGCCCCGTCGACGTCCCCGTCACGCGCCCCCTCGGCGAGAGCTACACCGGCAGGGACTCGCAGCTCGACGCCGCCGTGCGCGAGCTGCTGGTTCGGAGGTGAAGGGGTGAACTAAAGGTGAAAGGTGAAAGGTGAAAGGTGAAAGGCGGGGGGCGAAAGATTCAAACTTTCGCCCCCCGCCTTTCGACTGCGTGCTTCTTTCCGAAGGCCGGGCTTCCGCCCGTCGGAACTCGTCGCGGTGTGAGCGGGGAAGGGGAAGGGGTTGCGGCTAGGGCCCGCGGCGGCCTGCGCTCATGACGTCCTGGTCCTCGCCGTATTGCTCCTGGCGCGCGGGGCGCTGCCCCGCTTCCGGCTCGGGCAGGAGCCCCTGCTCGCGGTAAAGGCGGAGCTTGTTGTGGAGTGTCTTGAGGCTTATCTGGAGGAGTTCGGCGGCGCGCGTCTTGTTGTTGTCCGTCTTCTGGAGCGTGCGCAGGATCATGCGCCGCTCGACCTCCTCGATGGGCGTGCCGACGGGGAGCGTGAGCGTGTCCTCGCCGCGGCTCTGGGCGCGCTGTTCGAGCGGGTAGGGCGCGAGGTGGTGGCGCTCGATGACCTCGCCCGAGCAGATGATGACGGCGCGCTCGATGACGTTGCGCAGCTCGCGCACGTTGCCGGGCCAGCGGTGCGACTGTAGCGCCTCGACGGCCGCCGGGCTCAGGAGCTTCGCCGGCCGCCCGTGGCGCTCGGCGAGCTGCGCGACGAGGTGCTGCGCGAGCAGCGGGATGTCCACCTTGCGCTTCCTGAGCGGCGGCAGCTCGACCGTGATGACGTTGAGGCGGTAGAGCAGGTCTTCGCGGAAGGTGCCGCGGCGCACGGCCTCCTCCGGGTCGCGGTTCGTCGCCGCCAGAACCCTCACGTCCACGGCCAGCTCCGCCTCGCCGCCGAGCCGCCGAATCTTACGGTCTTCGAGCACGCGCAGGAGCTTCGCCTGGAGCGAGACGGGCATCTCCGAGATTTCGTCGAGCAGCAGCGTGCCCGCGTTCGCCAGCTCGAAGCAGCCGAGCCGACGCGCGGCCGCGCCGGTGAAGGCCCCGCGCTCGTGCCCGAACAGCTCCGACTCCATCAGCGTCTCGGGGATGGCCGAGCAGTTGATGGCGACGAACGCGCCGTTCTTGCGCGCGCTCAGGCCGTGAATCGTGCGCGCGCACAGCTCCTTGCCCGTGCCCGACTCGCCCGTCAGAAGCACGGAGGCCGACGAGGGCGCGACCTGCTCGATGAGCGCGTAGACCTGGCGCATCGGCTCGCTCGCGCCGACCAGCTCGCCGAACACGCCGCGGTCGCGGAGCTGCAAGCGGAGCGCGAGGTTCTCGCGCCGCGCCTCGGCGTACTCGACCGCGCGCTCGACGACGAGCCGCAGCTTGGCGAAGTCGATGGGCTTCTCAAGGTAGTGGAACGCGCCCTCCTCCTGGATTGCGCGCAGCGCCATCTCGACCGTGCCCAGGCCGGTCAGGAGGATGACGGCCGTCTCCGGGTGCAGCCCGCGCATCTCGCGCAGCAGCCCGAAGCCGTCGAGGTTGGGCATGTAGACGTCGGAGACGACGACCGAGGGGCGGAACTCTTCGACCGCGGCGAGGCCGAGCAGGCCGTCCGAGGCGACGGCGGTCTCGTAGCCCCAGCCGTCCAGCAGCTCGCTGAGCGACTCGGCTATCACGGGTTCGTCGTCGACGATGAGGATGCGCCTCTTAGGCATGTCAGTGAGTGTAGCAAGTTAGCCCGAAAGGAAAAAGGTTTTGGGGGCGGGTCGCACGGCCGCCCCTACGGGCCGCGGCCGTAGAACTCCGCCACGGCGCGGGCGAGCGAGCGCGCGTTCGACTCCGCGGGCACCACGTCGGCGCGCAGGCCGTACTCGGCCGCGGCCTCGGCCGTGACCGCGCCGATGCAGGCGACGCGGACGCCCGCGAGCAGCCGCCCCAGGTCGCGCGTGTCGAAGAGTTGCGCGAAGTTGTGGACGGTCGAGGGGCTGGTGAAGGTGACGCAGTCGACGCCGCCGCCGACGAGCAGCGCCTCGGCGCGCGCGCGGTCGGTCGTCTCGGGGCGGACGGTGCGGTACGCCTCGACGACGTCGACGCGCGCCCCGGCCGCTTCGAGCGAGCGCGGCAGGAAGTCGCGCGCGACGGCCGCGCGCGGCAGGAGGAAGTT
>DASVSK010000172.1:0-1545 GCA_036388135.1 Pyrinomonadaceae bacterium
GCCAACCTCTTCGACATGCTCGACGGCCAGGTCGCGCGCCGCACCAACCAGGTGACGCGCTTCGGCGGCTTCCTCGACTCCACCTTCGACCGCATCTCGGACATGGCCGCCTTCGTCGGCCTGATGACCTTCTACGCGCGCGACACCGAGCTGCACTCGACCTTAAACGTCCTGCTCGCCGGGCTGGCGATGGTCGGCTCCGTCCTCGTCTCTTACGCCAGCGCGCGCGCCGAGAGTCTCATCCCGAAGTGCGACGTCGGGTTCCTCCGCCGCCCCGAGCGCGTGGTGCTGCTCATCATCGGCGCGCTCTCGACGCACCCCGGCTCCGAAAGCCTCTTCGCCAACCGCATGCCGGCCGTGCTCTGGATTCTGGCCGTCGGCTCGTTCTGGACTTTCGCCTACAGGGTCTACCACACCTGGAGGGAGCTGAACCGCACGGCCGAGCCCGCCGACGCCGACGCCCCCGCGCAGAGCCTCGCGACGGCGACGCTCGACGCGGCCCCGCCGGCCAACGTCCCCGGCGCACCCGCCAGCCCCGCGGGCGCATCCAAGACTGACGCAGGGCGACGCGGGCGCACCCGCCACCGCGGCGAGCCGCGCCCGCGCCCCGCGCTGACCAAGGGGGAGTGACTTTTGAAGGATGAAGGGTGAAGGACTAAGGCGGAAGTGAAAGCTGTACGGCCGTCACTTCCGCCTTCACCCTTCCGCCTTCGTCCTTCCATTCTGAGGAGCGCCCTTGAACATCTGTCCATGCTGCGGCGTGAATTCTGAAGGCGGGTTCGGCGACGGCTGCGCGTCTTGCGGCGCGCGGGCGGTAGGGCCGCCGCTGGCGCGCCCCGAGCGCGTGCTGCCCGGCTACGGCCACGCGCTGGCGGTGTGCGCCGCGGGGCTGCTGATGGCGTGCGCGCTCGCGGGCTCGACCCTCGGCGCGCTGCTCGAGTCCGACGAGTTCTCGCTCGCCCCGAAGACGCTGCTGCGCGCGGCCGAGACCGCCGCCTGGCGTCTGAAGTGGACGGCGCTGCCCGCCGGCCTCGCGCTCTCGGCGCTCTGCGCATGGGCCTACGCGCGCATGCGGCGCGAGCCCGCGCGCTTCGTCGGCCACGCTCACGCGCGCGCCGGGCTGGCCCTGACGTTCGCGGTCGCGCTGCTGCTCCCGGCGCTCGTCGCCGTGACCGTGCCGGAGCGGCTGCGGATGCGGGAGCTGGCGCGGCGCTCGGCCGAGAACGCCCTGCTCTACGAGACCGACCTCGCGCTGGCGCGCTACCGCAAGCGCTTCGGCACCTACCCGGCCGCGCTCACAGACCTGCGCCGGCTCGAAGACCCGGACGGCTCGGTCGCGCGCCTCCTCTCGGTCGTCGCGCCCGGCGAGTACAAGCCCGAGGCCGACCTCGCCTCGCTCAACTCCGGCCGCCGGAAGTCGCGCGCGCGCCGCCGCGCGGGCGGGTTCACGGCGCGCGCCGCCGGCTCGGACGACTCGACGGACGCGGGGCTGTCGCTCACCAACTACGCGCTGGCGCTGCCCGGCAGGGACAAAGTCCTCGGCAC